>JBBIMS010000031.1:2543-8115 GCA_037444285.1 Candidatus Aminicenantota bacterium
GGGGGAGGGAGGGGATCGTAAGAGGGGAAAGTCTTTCAGAGGGTTTAAAAAAATCAGAATACTTTCCACCTCTGGTAAACAGGATGATTGAAGTGGGAGAAGATACAGGAAAGCTCGATGAAAGTTTAAATAAAGTTTCAGAATACTATGATAGGGAGGTCCCAGCAGCAATAAGGAGATTCTTTGCGATCCTCGAACCAACAATGATAGTCCTCTTAGGAGGGATGGTTCTTTTTATGGCACTTTCAATATTCCTCCCAATGTATAAACTTACCTCCACTATAGGAGCAGGAGTAAGATGACAAGGGTTTTAATGAAGAAATCCTTTTTAGCAATTGGAATTGAGGATAATGAGGTAAAATTGATGGAGATCAAGTTCAAGGGGAAACTACTGGATGTCGAAAGAGCCCTTATATTCAACATATCAAGTATGGAAGAGCTTCCTTCATCCCTTATGGAAAAGATTAAAAAGGATGGCTACTCAAGAAGAACTGTTATAGTTCTTCTTCCATTTTCCAGGGTTTCAAATTTTACCCTCTCTCTTCCACCAATGCCTAAATCAGAAATAAAAAGTATTGTGGAAAGGGAGCTAAGGAAAAATTTTTCATCCCTTGAAGATGTTTGTTATGAATTTTTTGTAGCAGGGACCAAGTCTGAAGGAGAAGAGAAGAGGAAAGAAATTGTGGTGACCTATGTGGCGAGAGATTATATTGATTTTATTATAGATGCCCTTAATAAATGTGGTTTGACGCCCGTTATAATAACATCTCCTTTCCAGGCTTACCACAATCTTCTCACATTTTCGAAAATTTATAAAACAGGAAAATCAACTGCATTCCTTGATGTTTCAGAATCAAAAGCTTCCCTTGCTTTATTCAGGGAAAGCATATGGTTTCTCTCCCGAGATTTTGTCCTTGAGAGTTTCGAAGGAGGGAGTGGCCTTGAAAAGTTATTTATTGAAGTTAACAGGGCTTTCCATTATTTTAAACAAAAGAACAGAGGATTTGAAATCAATCAATTAATTGTTGGAGGGAGTAATCCTGCTTTAAAGGAAATAAGGGAATATCTAATGGGAAATCTTAGAATCCCTGTTTACATTGTGGACTGGGAGTTTCTAAAAGATTTTATGCTTCCCCGCTCTTTCCCTCCCGAAGAACTTGACTATTTTGCCAACTCCTTTTTCCTTTTAATAGGAGCTTCCCTTAACTATTTTGTAAAGGATGCCATTAATTTTATTCCTCCAGAACTATACGAAAAGAGAATGCTAAGATACAGACTTAGGGGTATTGGTATATCTGCTTTAGCTCTTCTTTTTATCGTCTTTTTTGCGAATAAATACTTGAGTTCAGTACAATCAGATTATAATAAATCTCTTCTTGTGCAGAAAAACTACATAGAAAAGTTGACATCTCAAATGAGAGAGATGGAATCATCAAAAAATGAGAGGTGGCTCGCCTACAAAAGATTCTCAGTCCTTCAGACACCCTATAAATATTCAGCTTCTTTTTACGAGTTTTTAAGAAAACTCTCCCTAATTACCCCTGATGGGATAAAAGTAGATTTTCTTGAGTGCCAGAAAATAGAGAATGGGTGGAGGTTTTCCTTTGATGGGAGTGTAATTGCAGATGATCCTTTAGAAGCGCAAGAAATATTTTCCGATTTCTCTGAAAAAATTAAAAATATTAAATTCATAAAAAATCTCAATGTCTCATCCCTCCAGATGAAGAGTAATCCAATGGAAAGTAATAAAATAACAATGATATTTAAAGTCCAGGGAGATATAGAATTATAATGGAAAAGAAAAAAGTTGTTTTTTATCTTGCTAAAGTTGGTGGTATTGCACTAATAATTCTCGTTTCCATTGCCTTCCTTCTCTTTTCCCTTCGCCCTAAACTGGCATACTTTAAAAAAGCAAAGGAAGAAATGAAAAAGAATCAGGCAATAATTGATAATTTTGATAGGAGTAAAGCTATTTTTGAGAAAGAGACCGGGGATGAGATAAAATTGTGGCAGAAAATTAAAGAGGAGATGGATACCAAGATAAAAAATCTTAGTTCAGATGAAGAAATATTTTCCCATTTTTCGAGTCTATTGAGGGAGCTTAAGGATAAAGCCTATTCTTTAGGTATAAGGCAGTTGATGCTTCAATCCCAGAGCAAAAGTTTCACAATAAATGTGAATCCAGATCCTTCTATTCCATTATTCATAAAAGGTGTTAGAGAGACAGGATTTGAAAATGTAGAAGGTGAAGAGGATTTTGGAGAGCCTATTGGAAAACTTAATTTTATTGGCTTTAAGATCTTATACAATTCAGATATAGTAAAATCTTCTCTTTTTATAAGATCTCTCACTTCTCTTCCCAATCTGTTATCAATAGAAAAAATTGAAGTTTACTCCCAGGAATCTCAACCCATTTATGTCCTCTATGTCAAATTTTATTTTAAAAGGGTAAAAGAATGATCAGAAACAGATATTTTGCCTTATCCCTTTTAGTTTTCGCAGTGGTTTTCTTCTATGTTTTCTTTATAAGGGGATTCCTCATGAAAAGGCAGCCGAGACCTCCTCTTCAAAAACCAGCAGTGAAAGTTGAAGAGAAAGGGGGATCTTTAGCTGAAAAATTTGATTTAAACAAGCCTTTCAAAATGGAGGAGATATCTTCTGTTCCCTCTGAGGATTGGGGAAGGGACATATTCATCAGACCAGTTTCACCGGAAGAGATTGAAGAAGTGAAAATTTTAGAACCACTCAAACTAACCGCAATTGTAAAGGATAGTAAAAGAACATTTGCAATTTTAAATGGAAAGATTGTTAAAGAGGGGGAAAGGTTAGATGGTATCATTGTGAAAAAGATTCTTGAAAATAGTGTTATAATAGATAGAGGAGCAGGAGAAGAGCATGTTTATATTTTTAATCTCCAAAAAGGAGGTAAATTTGAAAAGAATAATTAATCTTTTAATTCTAAGCGGAGCATTTCTCCTTTTTTGTTCCTGTGCTCCAAAGATTGAGAAAATAGAAACAAAACCTCCTGAAAAAAAGGTTGAAGAAGTTCCGCCTGTTGATCTTACAATAACAAAAACAGAAGAGATAAAGAAGGAAGCACCTTCTGAAGAGGAGAGGAGACAAATTGTTAAGGTTAAGGATGTGGACATAAAGGATCTCCTCCTTGCTCTGACAACTGATACTGATATAAGTTTGATAATAGATCCTGATGTTAAGGGGATTGTTCCGATCCTTGATGTTAAGGATATAACCTTAGGGAAATTACTTAACTATGTTTTACCACAGCTTGGTCTTGCCTATTCCTGGGATGGGAAGATTTTGAGGGTTTTTAAAGCTAAGCTTGAGACAAGGGTTTTCTATCTCAATTACATAGCAGTTGCAAGGGAGGGTGAAAGAAATGTTTCCTATTCAACTCGCTCAACAATTGGAGGAGCAGGAATTGGAGGGCTTGGAGGAGTGGGAGGAGCAGGTGGAGTAACTGGAGGGGTTACTGGAATGGGTGGATTTGCAGGAGGAGGTGGAGGCGCTGAAGCTCAGAGCACAACAAATATAAAGACGAAAACAGAGACCAACATATGGAATGACCTTGTATCAGGTCTTGAAGCAATTGTTTTTGGGAAGAGTGTAGGAGGGGGAGAAAGAACAAAAGCTCCAGAACCCTACTCCCGTTCCGATGAAGAAGGAAGGAGGCTTATAATATCACCTCAAACTGGTGTAGTAATGATTACAGACTACCCTGAGAAACTCTCCCAGGCAGCTCATTTCATTGAGTCCCTTGAGGGCTCATCTCAGAGACAGGTTTGGATTGAGGCAAAAATCCTTGAGGTAATTCTTGACCAGAAACATCAGATGGGAGTGAACTGGAATGCAGTTCTGAACCCTGGAGAAAAATTTCTTGGACTCCTTCCCTCAACAGATACTGTAATGTATCCATCAACATCCTTAGATACAAGAACCCCTCTGAATCAGGACATTTCACCTTCCTACGGTAGTTTCCAGTACGGAGTTACCAACAATAAGATCGATTTTATTCTTGATGCCCTATCCAGGCAGGGACAGCTAAAGGTTCTTCTTTCTCCGAGACTTTCTGCTTTAAACAATGAAAAGGCTGTTATTAGAGTTGTTAGGGAGGAAGCTTTTTTCAATCTTTACACCCTTACAACAATTGCACAGGCAGGAGCAGTAACAGCTCCTTCCATAAATCTCCAGATAGTTCCTGTTGGAATAATGATGGATATAATACCGCAGATTTCCCCAAATGGTGAGATAACCTTGAGTATAAATCCTGATATATCAGAGCTTGTTGAAATAAGGACATTCCAGTCTCAGGGAGCAATGGCAACCCAGCCAATAATTGATAGAAGAAGTATAGACACAGTTGCAAAGGTTAAAGATGGTCAGACAATAATAATTGCAGGGATTATAAAGGAAAGGAAGAAGGAGGAACTGAGGGGAGCACCCTTCTTGATGAAAATACCTTTCATTGGAACAATGTTCAGGAGGACTGAGCAGAGTGTGGAAAGATCAGAGCTTGTGATTCTAATAACACCGACACTGATGGTGGGCAAAAGGATTCAGGAGCTTTCTGAAGAGGAAAGAAAAAGAGTGGAAGAAGCTGTAAAGCCATTCCATTTTGGAGACATAGAACCCTGGAAAGAGGGTATTAAGGGAGAATTGAGGAAGAAAAAGGAAAATTAATGTACGAGGCTTTTTACGGACTAAAGGAGAATCCTTTCTCCCTAACTCCTGATCCAAAATACTTTTTTTTCAGCAAAGACCATGAAGAAGCTCTTTCCCATATAATTTTTGCAATAAATCAGGGTGAGGGTTTTATAGTTCTGATTGGGGGTGTTGGAACAGGGAAAACAACAATATCAAGGGTTCTAATGGAAAGGCTTGGAAATCTCCTTTATACTTCCCTGATTTTAAACCCCTTTCTTACAGAGATAGAGCTTTTAAGTTCAATTCTCTGGGATTTTCATGTGATTCCTTCAGGGAATACAAAGAAGGAGTTAATAGACCAGCTGAACAGATTTCTTTTAAATGAAGTTGCACCATCAGGGAAAAGAGCTCTCGTAATAATTGACGAAGCTCAGAACCTTAGCATGGAGGTTATGGAACAGATAAGGCTTCTTTCTAATCTTGAAACTGACAAGGAAAAGCTCCTTCAAATTCTACTGATTGGTCAGGAAGAACTTGCGAAAAAACTTGCAAATCCAGCCCTCAGGCAACTGAATGGAAGAATCTCAACAAGATATTTTCTATCCCCTCTTCAAAAAAAAGAGGTGAGGGAATATATTGAGCACAGGCTGAAAATCGCATCGCCAACTGTCAATATTAAATTTACAAAGGGAGCTATAAAGGAGGTTTACAAGTTTTCTAAGGGCATACCCAGGCTTATAAATATGATTTGCGACAGAGCTTTACTTGCTGGCTTTGTGAAGAGTTCCACAACTATTGACAGGAGTATGGTAATGAAGGCGAAGAAAAGTCTTGTGGGAGAAAAGGAAAAGGAGTTTAAAAAGGTTTTGGATAAGAAAAAAGGAGTGAAAAAATTCTTTTCATTTTTTAA
>JBBIMS010000031.1:8131-11198 GCA_037444285.1 Candidatus Aminicenantota bacterium
TTTTAGATTTTAATCTATCTGGAAAATGAGCCTTATTTCCGATGCTTTAAAAGAAGCCCAGCGGAGGAGAGAGAAGAGGAATTCCTCATTATCACCTCCTATTCTTCCATCTTCTGAAAGGAAAAAGAAAAGGGGGAGACCTTTTTTAGGACTTACAATTTTTGCTTTTATACTGGTTATATTTTCTGTTTATCTTTATTTTCAGATAGACAGAATAACAAAAGTCAGGAATAGAAATATTTTAAAGCCAGCAACTTATCAGGAGAAAATTGAGGTTCAGAAGCCTCCAGCAGAAGAGGTGAAGAATGAGATTGTTGAGAATAAAAAGGAGCCCCCTCAGGATTTGAAAAAAACCAATAAAATGATCAAGAGCCCTGAAAGTGAGCCAAAAGAAAAAATAAGCTCTGCCAGAACATCTATCCATGAGAGTCCAATTCCCAAGAAGTTTGAAGAAAGGAATATAAAACCTGAAAAAATCCAGGAAGAAATTCCATTAATGGAAGAAGAAAAGAAGAGCGGGCAGATTGAAATAAGTAGATCTTTAATTGAATCAAAAAAAGCCCAGATGGAAGAGGAATTGTTAGAAATAGAAAAAGCTGAAAGAGATAAAGACTGGGAGAAGGCATGCTCTATATGGGAAAAAATTATAGAAAAAAATGAAAAAAAGGAGTATTTTCTGAATGCTGGTGTAGCATATAAAAATGCAGGGAATGGAAAGAGGGCGGAGGAGCTCTTCCTCAAAGCTCTGGCGCTCGATCCTCAATATCTCTCTGCTTTGAATAATCTTGGGGTCCTCTATCTTGAGAAGAGTGACTATGACAGAGCTATCCACTATTTTGGGAATGCTCTAAGGATATCCCCTGATGATCCTGAAATTTATGTTAACATGGGGATCGCATTTTTTAAAAAGAATGAATTTAGCAAAGCTCAGACATTCTTTGAGGAAGCATTGAAGCTAAACAGTAAACTTTATCAACCCTATTTTTACCTCGGGGTTATTTATCTAAATCAAAACGATAAAGAGAGAGCTTTGCTCAATTTCACAAAGCTCCTTGAGTTAGCCCCGGATGATTTCCCTCCTGAGCTGAGGAAATGGGTTAAGGAAAAAATAGAAAAATTAAGAATTCCCAGTCCTTGACAGAAGTTCTGAAAAAGGCTAAAATTTTAAATGATTCCGGTATTGAAAATAGCAATATTAACCCTCTATTTTTCAATTCTTTTGATTCTCTCCCTTTACGGAATTCATAGATATATTCTTCTATATCTTTTTTTCAAGTACAAAAAAAGGGTCAATTCTCCAAAAGGATATTTCAGTGAAGATGATCTTCCAAAGGTAACAGTTCAGTTACCCATTTACAATGAGGTCTATGTGGTTGGAAGGCTTATAGATGCGGTCTGCAGATTAGATTACCCAAAGGAAAAATTGGAGATACAGGTTCTTGACGACTCTACAGATGAGACAAAGGAAATTGCTCAGGCTAAGGTTGAGAAATACAAAGCTCAGGGCTTTAATATAAAATATATTCACAGAGATTCAAGGAGAGGTTTCAAGGCAGGAGCTCTTCAGGAGGGTCTTTTAAAAGCAGAGGGTGACTTTATAGCCATATTTGATGCCGATTTTATCCCAAATCCCGATTTTCTGAAAAAGACAATTCACTATTTTACCGATGAATCAATTGCCCTTGTCCAGGCAAGATGGGGGCACATTAATAGAGAGTTTTCCTTTCTTACAATGATCCAGTCCATTCTTCTCGATGGTCATTTCATTGTTGAGCATGTTGCAAGGAATAGATCAGGTAGATTTTTTAATTTTAATGGGACAGCTGGTATATGGAGAAAAGTTGCAATATTTCAAGCAGGGGGATGGGATGGTTCCACTCTTGCAGAGGATCTTGACCTTAGCTACAGAGCTCAGCTCCTTGGCTGGAAATTCGTCTATTTACCCGATTTCTCAGTCCCGGCGGAATTACCTGTTGATATAAATGGTTTTAAAAACCAGCAACACAGATGGGCGAAGGGTTCTGTTCAGGCTGCTATAAAACTTCTGCCTAAAATAATGAAGGCAAAGCTTCCTTTAAAAATAAAACTGGAGGCTTTCTTCCATTTAACAGGAAATTTTACATTCCCCCTTATGATCCCCCTATCCCTTCTTGTTTTTCCAACAGTTATAATTAGAAAGGGTCTCGGTTTATACGATATGGTCATTGTTGATCTTCCTCTCTTCCTATTTGCAACAGGTTCTTTTGCAATATTTTATGCTCTTGCCCAGAAGGAACTTTATACAGATTGGGACAAAAATATTAAATATATCCCCTTTGTTCTTTCTTTAGGAGTTGGACTTTCCATAAACAATACTATTGCAGTTATAGAGGCTTTAAAGGGGAAAAAATCTGAATTTGTAAGAACTCCAAAATTCGGGATTCAGGGCAAGAACCAGTCATGGATTGGAAAAAAGTATAAAGGAAATAGAAGTTTTATCCCCTATCTTGAACTTGCAATGACAATTTACTTTGTGATTGTAATAATAGGAGCTTTTGTTGCTGAGATTTATATGACCATTCCCTTTCTCCTTGTCTTCTTCTTTGGTTATGTTTATCTTACCTATCTCTCCTTCTTCCAGCACAAAAAATCCCTTGAAATTTACAATCTTGAACCTCAAAAAGTGAAGGGTTTTGGATCTCAGAAAAGGATTAAATTTTAAGGGGTAATTATCAAGATTTTATTGCCACCAGTTCTTTCTTCCATCTTTCTGTAGTCTCCTGAAACATAGAGTTTTATCTGGTCATCATAGTTTCTGCTCAATGGATTTCCACTCTGTCCTGAAGAGTTTATAATTATTGATTTAGAAAAATCTGAAAAATCAATTATCATTCTGAAAGCAGATGAGGCAGCTACTTTGAAATCTTTTCCTCTTATAAAAGATGCAGTCTGGACACACCCCCTTCCTCCTTTCATGAAGAATGGACCCCTGTTGAAAAAATATTTCAAAATTGGAATTGAGCCAAAGGGATGTCTGTAATAAATTAAATGTATCTCCTCCCAGTCTATTTTATCCCTCCCTTTGTAT
>JBBIMS010000032.1:0-6114 GCA_037444285.1 Candidatus Aminicenantota bacterium
TCAGAGCTGAGATTATAAAGATTAAAAGGAAAATTAGAATGAGGGAAAAGAAGGGTTTTTTAACTAAAACCTCCGGTTCATCAGCAAGGACTTTATCCTTTGACATTCTTAAAAATACCCATGCTATTAAAGCAAAAAAGAAAGGGGTTGAAAGGATAAAAGTTATAATTTTTTCTTTCCAGGAAAGCCAGATAAAGAGAGTTAAACATAGGAAAGCAGAGAGAGATATAAATATGAATAGGGATTTTTCAGTATATCCTGAAAAGGATTTTCTGTATGCTTTTGCTCTTTCAATTCCAAGATTTTTTAACTCAGAGAGCCTCTTGGCAGATAAAAGAAAATTCCCTGCCAGCCAGAAAAAGAGAAGGAGAAGAAGAGGTGGAAATTCCTTTCCTCCTGCAGAGAACCATCCTATTAAAAGTCTTATTGGATTGTTGACAGATTCGGATATGGAGTCAAGAAAAGTTATGTCCTTTAGTCTTACTGGCTTTATGTTATAGAAAATTCCAGCTATAAAGAGAAGGAGAAGGGAAATTGTTACCCAGATTGAAAAATAGATGAGGGAGATTGAAATTGAAAAAATAAAAAGGGAAAAGGCAATGGCAATTAGTTTCCCCTTCCTCACCTCACCCTTAACAAGGGGTCTCTCTCTTTTCAGAGGGTGATGAATGTCAAAGGGAGCATCTGCAAATTCATTTACTATATAATTCAGAAAAGAGATGGAAAGGGTAAGGATAAAGGCGATGAATGAATCGAAAATTATTTTCAGAAAATCGTAAGAGTTTATGGGAATTCTTTTTAGGAGGAGATAAAAGTAAGTTCCCACAAATATGGCAAGGCTTCTGGGCCACCTTTCAATCCTCATAGCTCTCAAATATGGATTTTTAATCATATCTTCCTCGCATAAATTTCAAGGGAATCCATAAGGGGGAGAATTAATGGAATTTTTTTAAAAATTGGTTTCAAAAATTTTGAGTTGGAAATCCTTTTAAGAAATTTTATTCTTGACCCAATGTAGTAAAGGGAAAATCTCCACTTGTATCTCCTCGCCTTTACAATTTCGAATCCCTTTGAATTGAGAAGATAAAGTAGAGATCTCTTTGAAAAAAACCCTATGTGGGCAGGTCTGAAGTGCCACCATCTTTCCCCCATTACCTTTGCTGTAAAGCTTTGAACATCAGGAGTAACTATAACAGCCACTCCCCCCTTTTCAAGAATTCTCCATACTTTTTCAATTACCTCCTTTGGATTTGATACATGCTCAATTATATCAATAAGGGTTACAACTTTGAAAAAATTTTCAGGGAGCTCAACCTCTGAAAAATCTCCCTGAATGATCTCAAGCCCATATCTTTTTTTAGCCTCATCTACAGCCCATCTGCTCAGTTCGACCCCATAAACATCCCATCCTTCCTTTTTCGCAAGGTTCATCATAATCCCTGTTGCGCTTCCCACATCAAGGAATGAACCCTTATTTTTGACAATCCTTTTAAGGACTTTCAAAATACTCTTAAAATTTCCACTCCTCCCTTCCTCCTCCTCAACATATTCAGGATCAACAATTCTTTCATATACTTTTGAAATCTCGACAGGGGGGAATGGCTCTGAGAATATGAAACCACAAGCTTTGCATCTTAAGAGATTCCAATGTTTCCCGTATTGATGGTCTGTAATTTTGAACTCCTCAACCTTCACAGATTCAATGTTTCCTCTTTTCCACAATTCAACATTTTTAGAATCACACAAAGGACAATATTCCATCTTTAAAAGGATATTTATAGCATAAATTTTTTAAAAAATCTTCTCTATCCCTTTCCCCTCAAAACACTTTTTTTGAAGCCGTAAAGGGTATAAATGGAAAGTCCAATAAGAAGCCAGATACCAAATCTCACCCATGTAACCCATGGTAGAGAAATCATGAGGTATAGATTTGAGAGAATCCCAAGAATGGGGATTAAAGGAACAAGAGGAGTTCTGAAGGGTCTTGGTCTTTCTGGCTCTTTATATCTCAGGATTATTATCCCTATGTTTACAAGGACAAAGGCAAAGAGAGTTCCTATATTTGTGAGCTCAACAGCCTCATTTATGTCAACAAAGGCAGCAAAGAAACCCACAAAAACACCTGTCCATATGGTTGTAACATGGGGAGTCTTGAATTTTGGATGAACTGATGCAAAATATTTTGGAAGGAGTCCATCCCTTGCCATGGAGAAAAAAATTCTTGGCTGTCCAAGCTGAAAGACAAGGAGAACTGCAGTGGTAGCAACTATTGCACCAAAGGAGACAACACCTGCCACCCAGTTGAGCTTTATTGCATTCAGGGCTGTTGCCAGGGGTTCTGCTGTTGCAACCATTGAGTATGGAACAATCCCTGTCAGGACAAGGGTTACTGCTATATAGAGAAGGGTTGTAATCACGAGGGAGCCAATTATCCCAATCGGCAAATCCCTCTTGGGATTCTTTGTCTCCTCAGCAGCTGTGGTTATAGCGTCAAAACCAATATAGGCAAAGAAGACAAGGGCAGCACCAGTCATTATCCCCTTCCATCCATTGGGAGCAAAGGGAGTCCAGTTCTCAGGTTTCACATAAAAAGCTCCAATTGCTATGAAGAGAAGAAGTATCCCAATTTTTATTGCAACCATAAGGTTGTTGAAGATGGTGCTTTCCTTAATTCCAATTACAAGGATGACTGTAAGGAATGCAACAATTGCAACAGCGGGAAGGTTAAATACTATCGGGATTCCAAAAATTTGAGGCGCACTTTCAATTATCCCTTCTCTAACAGCTGTTCTATAATCCACCACAAGATAGATTGGTATATCAATCCCAAAACCCTTCAGAAATTCCTTGAAATAACCTGCCCAGCTTACAGCAACTGCAACATTTCCAACAGCATACTCAAGAATTAGGTCCCATCCAATTATCCATGCTACAAGCTCTCCCATTGTTGCATAGGAATATGTATATGCAGAGCCAGCAATTGGAATCATTGAGGCAAACTCAGAGTAGGCAAGGGCAGAGAAACCACAGGCAATCGCTGTTATTATAAAGGATATTACAAGAGCTGGTCCAGCTCCAATATGGTGTGCAGAACCTGCTGCAGCTGTTCCTGTAACAGCAAATATACCTGCTCCCACAATTGCACCAATTCCAAGGGCTGTAAGTTCAACAGGGCCTAAAACTCTCTTTAACCTGTGTTGAGGTTCTTCCGCCTCTCTTTTAAGCTCATCAAGGGTTTTTCGGACAAATAAAGTCTTTAAACTCATATGTTAATCTAATCCAAAGATTCTAAATTGTCAATTATTTGTCTTTTTAAAACAAATTGGGGAATAAAATTATGAAGATTGTTCCTATTAATCCTGCCATTAGTCCGTAAAGAATTGAAGGGGGAAGGTTCTTTTTTATTATAATCCCTTCCTTACCAATTATCCCTAATGTTGCACAAACTGCAACAACATTATGAATGCAAATCATGTTTCCGACTGCTCCTCCCACAACCTGAAGGGAAAGGATTATGGTTCTTGGAAGTCCGAGAATTCCAGCTGTTGCAAACTGGAACCCTGAAAACATTATGTTTGAGACTGTGTTACTTCCTGCAATGTATGCTCCGAGAATTCCAACAAATGGTGAGAAAAAAGAATAAAATTTTCCTGTAAGGGATGCTATCCCCTTTGCAATCATTACAATCATGGAGCTCATATGGAATGGATTTTCCGATGTGTAAATCATTGTCTGGGAAAGGGAGAGAGCAAAGAGGAGGGCAACTGAGGCAGGAGCCAATCTTTTTACTGTCCTGACCCATGCAATTTTTATCTCATTTTTTCCCATTTTAAATATCAAATTGGATACTAAAACAACAAAGATGAAGTAAACACCCGGATTGTTTAGTATTTTCAAGGATTGGGAAATGTTGGTCCCCAATATTCCCTTCCAACCAATCACAAGGTTTTCCTCGACAATTTTTTTAATTCCAGGAAAAGCCCTTGTGAGGAAAAGAATTAAGGAAATAAGAATGTAAGGAGTAAAGGCTTTAATTTTAGAAACATGTCTTCTTTCTTCTTTAATGGAAACCTTTTGGGAGGGAAATTCATAAATTTTACTTACCTTTAAAATCTTTGATTTGAGTAAAAGATAGTAAATTAGAATTCCAGAAACTGAGCCAAGGAGAGAGGGGAATTCAGGACCCAGAAAGAAAGCTGAGATTGTATATGGAAGAGTAAAGGATAGACCAGCAACAAAAGAGGGAATCAATGCGCCTTTAAAATCTTCCTTTTTCCCTCCTGTCCATTTAATAAGAAGAAAGAGGGCAAAAAGGGGCAAGAAAGTTCCTATTATTCCATGAATTATTGCAACATAGCGGGTGAGAAGAACATTTATCCAGTGGCTAAATTCTATTCCTGAATGGTAAAAGACTCTCTGGAACTCTTCTGTTTTGAGGGAGCCTCCAACCCCTCCCCAGACAGGGATACCGATACATCCAAAGGAAACAGGGGTTGAGTTAAAAATAAGGACCAAACCTGCTGAAACAATCGCAGGGAATCCCATCCCAAAAAGTAATGGACCTACAATTGCTCCCGGTGTTCCAAAACCAGCAACCCCTTCAAAGAAAGCACATAAAAGCCAAGCTAAATTTGCCTGAATCCTTCTATCTTCGCTCATTCCCATAACAGTTTTTGATATTGTTTTTATTGCTCCTCCCTCAAGCATTGTGAAATAGAGAAGAACAGCTCCAAAGACAATGAGAAGGATATCAAAGGCAATGATAAAACCTTTAAAGGTTGCACCAGCTATCCAATTTATGGGAGTTTTCCAGAATAAAAGAGCAAGGATTGAAGCAGAAAGCCAACCCAAAGGCATTGCCTTAAAAGCAGGTAAAGAGAAACGAATCATTAGGAGAAGGACTATTAGGATTGGAAGAAGACCAAGGATGGCTCCGGAAAAAGTAGAGAGAGGCATTTAAAAAAGCTTCCCAGGATTCATTATATAATTGGGATCAAACTCCTCCTTTATTCTTTTCATCAATTCCCAATCTTTCCTCTTTGTCATTTTAAGAAGCTCTTTTTTCAAGAAACCAATTCCATGCTCACCACTAACAGCTCCTCCCAGTTCAGAAGCTTTTAGGGCAATCCTCTTTAAAATCTCCTCTGCAATATTTTTCCACTCTTCAGAAGATAATCTCTCTGGCTTCATTGGCGCTGGATGGAGATTACCATCACCTGCATGACCAGCAACAGGGATTTTAACATCAAATTCTTCCGAGATTCTCTTTATAAAATCCATAATTTCTGGAATTTGAGAAGAGGGAACCACAACATCTCCTGAAAGAACATAGGGATCAACACTTTTTAGAGCTTCTATCCAGTTCCTCCTTATCTTCCATATTCTCTCTGAACTTGCTTTTTCAGTGGAGGCTATTACATTTATAGCACCAATTTCAGAAAGTACTTTTGACAATCTATCTCCTATCTCATAAAGCTGGTCCTCATCTTTTCCCTCAAACTGAACAATAAGGAATGCCTCCTCATTCTTCTCCAGTGGAAGTGGGATTTTGTTAAATTCTTTCCCAATCTCAACAGAGATTCTATCAATGAATTCTAAAGAGGAGGGGATACTACCTGCTAAGGATATAATCTTTTCAATACTTTGAATTGCTGACTCATTGCTTTCAAAGGATATGAAGAAATCTATTGTTCTTCCAGGAGGAGGAATAAGATTTAAAAATATCTTTGTAAATACTCCAAGAGTCCCTTCTGAGCCGACAAGGAGCCCAACGAAATTGTATCCACTGGAATCCTTCCTCCTCTTCCCTCCAAATTGGACAATTTCACCATCGGGAAGAACAGCCTCTATGCCGAGAACATGCTTCCCTGTGTTTCCGTATTTTATAACCTTCCCTCCCCCTGCATTTGTGGCAACATTTCCCCCTATAAAACTTATCTCAACACTCATGGGATAACCTGCATAGAAAAGTCCTTCCTTCTCAACAATTTTACAGAGTTCATTTGTTATCATCCCTGGCTCAACAACTGCAACCATATTTGTCCTGTCAATCTCAATCAATCTGTTCATTCTCTCAAGAGAAAGGACAATCCCACCATAAATCGGGATGCAACC
>JBBIMS010000032.1:6146-11196 GCA_037444285.1 Candidatus Aminicenantota bacterium
GAATTCTTTCTCTATTTGCAATTTTTATTATTCTTGCGATCTCATGAGGATTAGAGGGTTTAATCACAACATCTGGTAAATGGGAATAATATTTTCCTGACTCATCCTTTGAATAATTTTCAAGGGCTTCCCTCTCTTCATGGATAACATTCTTTTCACCCACAATCCTCTTGAACTCATTGACAAGAGAAGATGTTAATTTCCCATATTCCATAGCAATAAAGAGTATAACAGGGGGAATTTGTTGTCAAGAAAATAATATTTCTTTGATGTCAGGCTTGACAGATGCTCTTTTGAGATATATTCTGTAAAAGGAATGTTAGGGCATGGGAAATGAAGGAGCTTACCAATAAAACCTTAGAAACAGTTTCTCTCAATAAGCCAAAAAGAAATTTTTATTTGGTTGTATCAATTTTATTTTCAATCTTAATTTTGGCATCCTGTGCTTCGAAAATGAAAAATCCTAAGGTTATTTTAATAGGGATAGATGGAGCTGATTGGCGACATATCTATCCTTTTTTAGAAGAAGGGCTTTTGCCAAATTTTAGATATCTCTTGAAGAATGGTTCTCATGGATATTTAAAAACTTATCCTCCGGGACGCTCTCCGGTTGTTTGGACATCTATAGCAACAGGCAAAAGCATGCTCAAACATGGAGTGATAGATTGGGTCTATCTCAGCGAATCTGGAAAACAAGTTCCTTATAGCGGAAGTGAATTAAAGGCTTTGAGAGTCTGGAAAATTTTGAACCTCTCAAATAAAAAAGTAGGTGTGATAAATTGGTTGTGCTCCTACCCACCCGAAAAGGTAAATGGATATGTTGTGAGTGAAGGCTTCAAGCATGGTGTTGCAATCTCTCCCCTTGAAGGAAGGATAACCTATCCCCATTCTCTATTGGAAAAGATAGAGCCAAAGTTGAAAAGGGGAGAAAAGGAGTATTATGAGACTATTAAAGAAGAAGGTTTTCCTGATGTTTACAAAATGAATCTGTCAGATGAAAGAAAGGATGAACTTAAAACATGGATTTTACAAGACAAAAGTATAGAGGATGTCTCCCTTTATCTTCTGAGAAATGTTCCTGTCGATTTTTACACTACCTATTTCCGAATTGTCGATGTTATTGGGCATTATTCTTCAGGGATGGTTAAAAGGGAGGTTGCTGAAAAATGGGCTGAGGAATGTCTTTCAAAGGGAGTGGTCTCAAAGAAAATTCAAGGGGATTTTGAAAATGAGGTGAGGAATATTTTTAAACCTTATTATATTTATATGGACAAAGTGATTGGGAAATTTCTCAGTAAAGCTCCTAAAAATTCTACCTTTATTATTGTTTCTGATCACGGATTTAGAATTTCGTGCAAAGGTTTTGGTCATTACCCTGATCCACCGAACGGCATAATAGTTATGAAAGGTCCAGGAATCAAGAAAAACAACGAAATCAAAAATGCTACAATTTACGATATTACTCCAACAATCCTCTATATTTTTGGCATGCCAGTTGCAAAAGATATGGATGGTAAGGTCATTTTAGAGGCATTCAAAGATAAATATAGAAAGGTAAAAGAAATTCACTATATCGAGTCCTACGAAAACCTTTCCCAAGAGATAAAGAGAAAGGAGAAGAGAATCGATAGGCTGGATGAAGAAACTCTTGAGCAACTTAGGTCTCTTGGCTACATAAAATAAAATCATAAAATTTGTTATTTTTCAGAAATTCTGTTATAGTTTTATTTTGCTTTATTTACGGAGGAAAAGCATGAAGAAACTTTTTTTGTTTTTGTTGATCTCAGGGTTAATTCTTATTCCTGCGTGCAAAAAATCTCAGGTTAAAAAAGAAACCCTTGAAACCCAGAAGGGAAAAGCAAGTTATGCAATAGGTTTTGATCTCGGAAAAAATTTGAAGAAATATTCAGAAGATATTGAACTGGAAAAAATGTTACAGGGAATAAGAGATGGGATTAGCGGCCAGAATTCAATTTTAACAGAAGAGGAAACGAAGAAAACTCTAACCGAGTTTCAGCAAACATTGATCAAAAAGGAAATGGAAAGAAGAAAGGAACTTGCAGTAAAGAATAAGGTAGAGGAGGAAAAATTCCTTGCAGAGAATGCAAAAAAAGAAGGTGTGGTTACAACTGCTTCTGGTCTTCAGTATAAAGTGATTAGAGAGGGGAAAGGTCCAAAACCAACCCTTGAAGATACTGTTAAAGTTCACTACAAAGGAACCTTTATAAATGGAAAAGAATTTGACAGTTCTTACAAAAGGGGAGAACCCATAACCTTCCAGCTGAAAAATATGATTCCTGGATGGATTGAGGCACTTCAGATGATGAATGCAGGTTCAAAGTGGCAAATCTTTATCCCCTCTGCCCTTGCATACGGTGAGCAGGGCGCGGGAGACATTATAGAGCCAAATTCCCTCTTGATTTTTGAAGTGGAACTCCTTGAAGTAGAAAAACCTTCTGGAAAGTAATAGAGTTATTCCTCTCCTTTAACCCTTCCGTATTTGTCTTCGATTCTTACAACATCTTCGAGTTGGGGTGTTGAGGCTTCAAGAACAACACACTCCTCAATTGCCTTCATTCGGTGCTTTACCCCAGGTTTTATCCTATAACTATCACCAGGGCGAAGTCTTATCTCTTTCATTTCTCCATCTTCTTCCACTTCAAGAAGCATTTCACCTTCAAAGAGGTAAATTGTTTCGTCCTTTACTATGTGATATTGAAGGGATAACATTTCTCCTTTATAGATTTTTAGAATTTTTCCCACATACTGCTCAGTGCTGGCAAAAATTATTTCATATCCCCATGGTTTTTCAATTTTTTCCATTTAAATCTCCTCCTTTAAAGCTTCTCCAAAATTTGCCTCAATCTCCCTCAGGAGAAAGCTCTCCATTTCTTCGGGAGATATTTCAAATGCTTTCTGGACAATCTCTTTCGCCTTCACCATTTCTACTTTTCTGAGAGCTCTTTTTACTACAGGAATATGTAAAGGATTCATACTGAAGACATTTATACCCATTCCAAGGAGAATAATTGCATAAAGGGGCTCTGATGAAATCTCTCCGCAAACATAGACCATTTTCCCGTTTCTTTCAGCTGATTCCTTTATAAATTTTAATATTCGGAGGACGGAAGGATGCAAAGGATTGTAAAGATATGATACATTCTGGTTCGTTCGGTCGATTGCAAGGGTATACTGGATAAGATCATTCGTCCCTATACTTATGAAGTCAGTGTTTTTAGCTATTGAGTCAGATATAAAGGCTGAGGCAGGAACTTCTATCATTGCTCCGATTTCTATATTTTTATTGAAGGGAATCCCCTCCTTCCTTAAGCTTTCCTTTACATCCTCAATTAATGCTTTGAAATCCCTTAATTCATCAAGAGAGGTTAGCATTGGAATGAGAATTTTTACATCTCCATAAATTGATGCTCTCAAAATTGCCCTGAGCTGGGGAATAAGAAGCTCCCTTCTTTTGAGCATGAGGCGTATTGCCCTCAGTCCGAGGGCTGGATTTGCTTCCCTTTCTCCTTCATAAGAAAATACCTTCTCTCCTCCCACATCGAAAGTTCTTATTACAAACCTCCTTTGGGATATTTTTTCTATTGCTTTTTTGTAATAGTTGAACTGGGACTCTTCGCTCGGGAAAACCCTCGAGTTAAGGAGGAAGAATTCAGAACGGAAGAGTCCTATACCTTCTGCCCCATTTTTAATTGCTATCTCAGATTCCTCTGCCATCTCAATGTTTGCAAGGAGAGTGAAGGGGTACCCATCTAAGGTTTTTGATGGCATTTGCAATTCTGCAAGGGCTTCTTCCTTTTGCATTTCCATTTGTTTCCTTCTTTTGTTTATTACAGTCAGAAAGGAAGAGGAAGGCTCTATCATAATTTCTCCGCTTCTTCCATCCACAACGATTTTATCTCCATTTTTGACCTTTGAAAGTAGACCCTTCACACCTATAACAATTGCAATACCAAGACTTTTAGCAAGAATTATTGAATGGGCTGTTTTACTCCCACCTTGAAGAACAATTCCCTTTAATCTTTTCAATTCAAAAAGGGGGGGTATTTCGCTGGGAAGAAGATCATAAGCCACAAGAACTATGTTTTGCTCCCCCTTCTGGGGAGGTGCTTGGGGCTGGAAATTGGATATTTTCTTCTGAATTCTACTTATTACATCACAAATGTCATAGACCCTCTCCCTTATATACTCATCCTCTATTTTTTCAAATATTTTCAAAAATTTTTCCCTCACAATTGATAGGGACCAGCTTAATGTATATCCCTGATTTATTGTATTCTCAATCTCCTTTATAAATTCTTGGTCCTCAAGCAAGAGAAGGTGGGAATCGAAGACAAGGGAAGCCTCTGTCCCGATCTGTTCTGCCAGTTTTTTCTTCATTTCCATTATGTCCTCTTTGACAGCTCGAATTGATTCTTTGAAAAATTTAATCTCATCTTTTATCTCTGAAATTGTAAGCTCCTTCTTCTTTGGAAGAATTATGGGAGCTTCCTTTATCCATACATTGCCGATGGCAATTCCTGGATTTACAGGTATACCTTTTATTGTCTCCATCAGTCTTCCTCATAAAATTTTTTTTCTATCAACTCTTCAATTTCCCTGATAGCCTCTACCTCATCCTCTCCCTCTGCCTTTATTATCAATTCAGAACCTTTTGATGCAGAGAGGGTTAAAATTCCTAATATACTTTTAGCATTAACCTCTTCAGAGTCTTTCACAAGATGTATGGATGAGCTGAATTTTCTTGCAACATTTACAAGGAGAGAGGCGGCTCTTGCATGAAGCCCAAGACGATTCTTAAGAATGACCTTCTTCTCAATCATTTTTTACTTTTCTCTGGAAGGAGCTCTGAGGCAACTATTATCCCTCCAACCCCACTCTTTTTAATTTCAGAAACAGCCTCTTTAAGACTTATATTTTTTGGAAGTTGAGAAAATTTAATAAGCATTGGTAGATTCACTCCTGTTATTATTTCCACCTTGTTCCCTTCGAGAAAGCTGAAAGCAATGTTTGATGGAGAACCTCCAAATAT
>JBBIMS010000033.1:0-3501 GCA_037444285.1 Candidatus Aminicenantota bacterium
GGCTGTTGATATGGTTCTTAAAGCAGGTGCTAAAGGAGTGAAGATAATGTGCTCTGGGAGATTGGGCGGAGCAGAAATTGCCCGTTCAGAATGGTATCTCTTTGGAAGACTCCCCTTACAGACTTTAAAAGCTGATATAGATTATGCATTTCTTGAAGCATTCACCACCTATGGGCAGATTGGAATAAAAGTCTGGATATATAGAGGAGATTTGCCAAAGCAGAAATTAATTCAGCAAAGCCCTGCGGAGGTAAAATAAGATGTTAATGCCGAAGAAGGTAAAATACAGAAAAATTCAGAGGGGAAGGATGAAAGGAAAAGCATGGAGAGGGAATGAACTTGCCTTCGGAGACATGGGACTTCAGGCATTGGAGCCATGCTGGCTCACTGCAAGACAGATAGAAGCTGGTAGGATTGCAATTGCAAGGTTTATAAAGAAAGGTGGCAAGCTTTGGATAAGGGTTTTTCCATGGAAGTCTTACACCAAAAAGCCTGTTGAAAGCAGAATGGGAAAAGGAAAAGGAGATGTAGAAGGATGGGTTGATGTGATAAAGCCTGGAAGGATAATTTATGAAATTGAGGGACTTCCAAAGGAAACTGCAATGGAAGCGCTGAGAGTTGCTTCCCACAAACTTCCAATAAAGACAAAAATTGTAATGAGGGAAGACTGAAATGAAAGCTTCAGAACTTCGAGAATTATCTACTGACGAGCTTGAGCACAAACTTTCAGAATTGAAAGCTCAGCTTTTTACTCTGAAAATGAAAAAGTTTATTTCACTTGAAAACCCTTTAAAGATAAGACACATAAAGAAAGATATCGCAAGAATCTTGACAATTTTGAAAGAGAGAGGAAAGGAGAGTAGATGATGGAGAAGAAGAGAAAGACCACAAAGATTGGAATAGTTATATCGAAAAGCGGAGACAAGACTGTTAATGTCCTTGTGGAAAGGTTGGTTAGACATCCTCTTTATAAAAAGGTAATAAAGAGAAGAAAGAAATTCCTTGCCCATGATGAGCATAACGCCTGTAAAGTGGGAGATAAGGTTAAGATTATTGAAAGCAGACCTTTGAGTAGAAGGAAAAGATGGAGAGTAGTTGAGATTTATTCAAGTGGAGATGAAAGGAGGGAGCTGATATGATTCAGATGAGGACAATACTTACTGTGGCTGACAATTCTGGTGCGAAGAAGATAATGTGTATCCACCCCATAGGAGGTGGAGCTGGAAGAGTTGCCACTGTTGGAGATGTTATTACAGCATCTGTCAAAGAGGCTGAGCCGAATACAAAGATAAAAAAAGGAGATGTTGTAAGGGCTGTGATAGTCAGGACAAGAAAAGAGATTAGAAGAAAGGATGGCTCCTATATTAGATTTGATGATAACGCAGCTGTTCTAATAGATAAAGCTGGAGAGCCGATAGGGACAAGAGTCTTTGGTCCTGTGGCAAGGGAACTAAGGGAGAAGAAATTTCTGAAGATAATTTCTCTCTCCCCTGAGGTTTTGTAGGAGAAGGAAATGGGACTGAAGATAAAAAAGAATGATATTGTAATTGTGATAGCAGGAAAGGATAAAGGAAAGAAGGGGAAAGTGTTGAAGGTTTTAAAAGATAGGAATATGGCAATAGTTGAGAAAGTAAGACTTATGAAGGAGTTTGTTAGACCGAACCCTTCAAGGAATATCCAGGGAGGAATAATGGAAAAGGAAGCACCTATTCACATATCAAATCTCATGCTATATTGCCCTGAATGTGATAGAGGTGTGAGGGTAGGAGTTAAGATTCTCGGCGATGGTTCTAAGGTAAGGACTTGTAAAAAATGTGGAGCAATTTTCGATTAGGAGAGAGAGAATGAGAAGCAGGCTTCATGAGAAATATTGGAAAGAAGTGGTTCCAGCATTAATGAAGGAATTCAATTATAAAAATATCCATGAAGTTCCTAAGCTCAAGAAGATTGTTATAAATGTTGGAGTTGGAGAAGCTACTCAGAACATAAAAGTTCTGGACACTGTAATGAAGGAGCTCAGTTTGATTACAGGACAGTGGCCAGCAATAAGAAGGGCTAAAAAATCAATCTCAGCATTCAAGGTTAAGAAGGGGCAGCCCATTGCATGCACAGTGACCTTGAGAAGGGAAAGAATGTATGAATTTATGGATAAGTTTGTAAACATTGTTCTCCCAAGAGTAAGAGATTTCAAGGGAGTTTCTCCTAAATCCTTTGATGGATTTGGAAATTACACAATAGGAATGAGGGATCAGATAGTTTTCCCAGAGATCGATCCTTCAAAAGTTGAAAAGCCAAGAGGGATGAACATCACTTTTGTAACAACTTCAAAAACCAATGAGGAAGCAATTGCTCTCCTCAAATATCTTGGGATGCCTTTTAGATAAGGAGATAAGATATGGCTACTATAGCATGGATAGCGAAAACAAGAAAAAAGCCAAAATTTAAGACAAGAAAAAGGAACAGATGCCGCTTGTGTGGAAGACCAAGGGCATTTATTAGAAAATTTGAACTCTGCAGGCTCTGTTTCAGAGAGCTTGCTCTTAAGGGAGAGATTCCTGGAGTTGTAAAGGCTGCATGGTAGGAGGAATTATATGACTATGACGGATCCCATTGCTGACATGCTCACAAGTATAAGGAATGCCATAATGGTGAAGAAGAAGGAGGTGGCGGTTCCATCTTCCAAGTTAAAGTTGGAGATTGCAAAAATTTTAAAGGAAGAAGGATTTATTGAAAATTTCAAATTTGAAGATGACGGAAAGCAGGGTATTTTGAGGATATACCTCAAGTGGACACCTGATAAACAGAGTGTGATAAGAGGTCTTGAGAGAGTTTCAAAACCGGGTTGCAGAATTTATTGCACAAAGGATGATATACCTTATGTAATGAATGGATTGGGAATAGCAATAATATCGACTTCAAAGGGAGTTTTTACGGATCAAGAATGTAGAGAGATTGGAGTTGGAGGAGAAGTTTTATGCTATATTTGGTAGGTGAGGGAAAATGTCAAGAATAGGCAAAAAACCGATTGTTTTACCATCTAAGGTTAAAGTTAGTATAAGAGAAAAGGAGATAATTGTTGAGGGACCAAAAGGTTCCCTGAAAGTTCCTCTTCCCTATGGTATTCAGGCAAAGATTGAGGATGGAAAGATGATCTTTGAAAGGGCTAACGATTCAAAGAATCTAAAAGCCCTCCATGGAACCACAAGAGCTCTTGTCCAGAATGCGATAATGGGGGTGACAGAAGGCTTTACAAAAAAACTTGAGATAGAAGGTGTTGGTTATAAAGCACAGGTGGAAGGAAAGAAGCTCATTCTCTTCTTAGGCTACTCCCATCCCATTGAGTATATTCCACCAGAGGGGATTGAAATATCTGCTGGGTTGACGCCTGAAAAGAAGTTCCAGATTGTTGTTTCTGGAATAGACAAGGAGAAAGTTGGTCTTGTTGCAGCAAAAATTAGATCTTTCAGACCCCCAGATTCATACAAATTAAAGGGTATCAGA
>JBBIMS010000033.1:3511-10701 GCA_037444285.1 Candidatus Aminicenantota bacterium
TATTGTTCGAGCTGATGAAAAACTCAAGAAGAAAGAAAGAAGAACAGGAGTGAAATAATGGAAAAGAGTCTTTCAAGAAATGAATTAAGACTAAGGAGAAAGAAAAGGATAAGGAAAAAGATATTTGGAACTCCTGAAAAGCCGAGAGTTTGTGTTTATAAGAGTCTAAGATATTTATATGTCCAGGCTATAGATGATATAAATGGAAAAACACTGGTTTCCGCATCGACCTTAGAGAAAGAATTTAAAGAAAAATATGGTAATAATTCCTATAATATGAAGAATCTCAAATTGGCAAGGCTTCTCGGGAATATTTTTGGAGAGAGGTTGAAGGAGAAGAAGATAGAGAAAATTGTTTTCGATAGAAGTGGTTATCCCTATCATGGCAGAGTAAAAGAAATTGCAGATGGAATAAGAGAGAAAGGAATTATTTTCTGAGGAGGATGAATGGAAGAGCTTGAAATAGAAAAGAAAGAATTTAAAGAAAGGGTTATCTCTATAAGAAGAGTAACCAAAGTTGTGAAGGGAGGCAAAAATCTTAATTTTTCAGTTCTTGTAGCAATAGGAGATGAAGCTGGAAGGGTTGGAATTGGAAAGGGAAAAGCAAGAGAGGTCCCGATTGCAATAAAGAAGGCTATTGAAGATGCCAAAAAACATCTGATAAAAGTTCCAATTGTGGATGGAAGTATTCCCCATTTTGCAAAGGGTGAATTTGGAGCAGGGCTTGTGGTGCTTAGGCCAGCCTCAAAAGGAACAGGAGTAATTGCTGGAGGAGCGGTAAGAGCAATAATTGAGCTTGCTGGTATTAAGGACATTCTCACAAAATGTGTTGGGAGCAAGAATCCTTTCTCTGCTGGTTATGCTACTATTGAAGCCCTAAAATCTCTGAGAGACCATCAGACCACATATTTCTTGAGAGGAAAGATAAAGGAGGAAGTGAAAGGTGAGAAGGAGTAAAGTTAAGAAATTGAAAATAAAACTTGTGAAAAGTGTTATAGGGTATCCCCAGAAGCAGAGGGAAGTTGTGAAAGGGCTGGGTTTGAGAAGGCTTCATCATGAGGTTATAAGACCTGACACTCCTGCAATAAGGGGAATGATTGAGAAAGTTAAACATCTTGTTGAGATAGAGGAGATTTAGAATGAATCTTTATAATTTAAGTCCTGCAAAAGGTGCAACTAAAAAAAGGAAAAGGGTAGGAAGAGGACCTGGATCAGGTCATGGAAAAACCTCCACAAGAGGGATGAAAGGGCAGAAGTCCATAACAGGATTTTCCCAGAAAAAAGGATTTGAGGGTGGGCAAATGCCTCTCCATAGAAGAATTCCCAAGAGGGGTTTTACAAATATATTTAAAAAAGAGTGGCAAATAGTAAACCTTAAAGACATGGGGAAATAACCCCTCAAATTCTTGAGGAGGAGGGGTTGATAAAGGATAAAAATGGATTGGTCAAGATCCTTGGAGAAGGAGAGATAGGAAAAGCAATTTCTGTTAAAGCCCATGCCTTCTCAAAAAGTGCTAAGGAAAAAATTGAGAAAGCTGGAGGAAAGGTGGAGATTCTTCTATGAAGATAATAGAAAGCATCAGAAATATTTTTGCAATACCGGATTTAAGAAAAAGGGTTCTTTTCACTCTCGCCCTCCTCGCTGTATATAGAATAGGAGCTCAGATACCAACACCAGGTATAAACTCAGAGGCGCTTGTTGAACTTTTTGAACAGATGAAGGGAACATTCCTTGGATTTGTTGATCTTTTTTCGGGAAGAACCCTTTCGAGAATGACAATATTTGCTCTTGGAATAATGCCGTATATAAGCGCATCAATTATCCTTCAGCTTTTAACTGTCATATGGCCATATCTTGAAAGGCTTTCAAAGGAAGGGGAACTGGGAAGAAAGAAAATAACCCAGTACACAAGATATGGAACAGTTTTAATAAGTATAATTCAAGCTGCAGGAATTGCTGTTTCCCTTCAGGCAACCACATCCCCTTCAGGTATGAGGATTGTAAGCAATCCTGGAATTGGCTTTGTTCTCATGACAATACTTACCCTGACAACAGGAACAATATTCATAATGTGGCTTGGAGAGCAGATTTCTGAGAGAGGGATAGGGAATGGAATATCCCTAATAATATTTGCAGGTATCGTTGTAAGATTGCCTGGTGGGCTTCAAGCAATAATAGAGGGGATAAAGACAGGGACAATGGGACCGATAAAGATAATACTTCTCCTCCTTTTAATGCTTGGAGTGGTTGCTATTATTGTTTATGTTGAGAGAGCCCAGAGAAGAATTCCCATACAGTATGCAAGGAGGGTTGTTGGAAGAAAGGTCTATGGAGGTCAGAGCACCCATCTTCCATTGAGAGTTAACACAGGAGGGGTAATCCCAATAATTTTTGCCTCCTCAATAATTACATTCCCTGCAGGAATTGCGAGCTTAATCAAACACCCCATTGCTAAGGAATTTGCAAGACAGCTGGGTTGGGGTATGCCCCTTTACACAATACTTTACATTGCCTCAATAATATTCTTTACATACTTCTATGTTTCAATAATATTCAATCCAACAGATGTCGCTGAAAATATTCAGAAATATGGGGGATTTATCCCTGGTATAAGACCTGGAAAACTAACTGCTGACTACATTGACAGGGTCCTATCAAGAATAACCCTTATTGGAGCAATTTATCTTTCAGCAATAGCTGTTCTTCCTGAGTTTCTAATGACAGGGTTTAAGGTGGGTGCAATACCATGGATTGGTGAGGCTCTGGAAGCATATCTTCCAAGATGGTTTACAGAAGGTCTTGGTGTTCCATTCTACTTTGGTGGAACATCCATCCTGATTGTTGTTGGAGTTGCAATGGACACTCTTCAGCAGGTCGAGGCTCAACTTATAATGAGGCACTATGAGGGATTTCTTGGAAAAACGAGAATAAGGGGTAGAAGGGGATGAGGATAATATTTCTCGGTCCACCAGGTTCTGGGAAAGGAACCCAGGCAGATCTTATCTCCAGAGAATTTTCAATTCCCAAAATTTCCACAGGAGATATTCTGAGGGAGGCAGTTGCAAATGGAACTCAGCTTGGGAAAAGAGCAGAGGAGAAGATGAAGAAGGGAGAGCTTGTTGACGATGAGACAATCATTGGGATCATAAAGGAAAGGGTTAAAAATGAAGATTGTAAGAATGGATACATCCTTGACGGTTTTCCAAGAAACCTTGCTCAGGCAAAAGCATTGGAATCAATTCCAGCAGATAGAGAGCTTGTCTTCCTTTTTAAAATAAGTAAAGAGGAACTTGTTAAAAGACTTATTTCAAGACTTGTATGTCCTAAATGCAAAGCTGTTTACAACAAGATTTCCCTTCCTCCAAAAGTAGATGAGATATGTGATATATGTTTAACCCCCCTTTCTAAGAGAAGTGATGACAATGAAGAGACAATTGAAAAGAGGTATAAGGTCTGGGAAGCAGAGGAGAAGGCTCTCACCGATTACTATGAAAAAAAAGGAAATCTTTATTCAATAGATGCATCCCTTGACTCAAAGATGATATTTGAAGAGATTTGTAGTATACTAAAGAAAAGCAGATGATTGAAATAAAAACAAAAGAGGAATTAAAAAAGATGAGAAAAGCAGGTGAGATTGTGGCGGTAGTTCTTGCAGAGATTGAAAAACATATTAAGCCTGGAATAAAGACTTCTAAGCTTGATGAAATTGCAGAAAACCTTGTAAGAAAGATGGGCGGATTCCCGGCTTTTAAAGGTTACAGACCTCATATTTATTTTCCAAGAGAATTTCCTGCGACAATATGCACTTCAATAAATGAAGAGATCGTTCACGGAATCCCATCCAACAGAGTTCTTAAAGAGGGTGACATCATAAGCGTAGATATAGGAGTAAAAGTTGATGGTTTTTATGCTGATGCAGCATACACATATCCTGTAGGAGAAATATCAGAAAAAGCAAAAAAATTGCTTGAGGTCACAAGGAATGCTCTTTTAAAAGCAATAGCTGTTGTAAAGGATGGAGTCAGGGTAGGAGATATTTCCTTTGAAATTCAGGAGTATGCAGAATCAAATGGTTTTTCAGTGATAAGGGATTTTGTGGGGCATGGAATAGGCAGGAATCTCCATGAAGAGCCTCAGATTCCAAATTTTGGAGTAAGAGGAAAAGGTCATGAACTTAGAGAAGGGATGGTTATAGCAATAGAACCGATGATTTCCGCTGGCTCCCACGAAGTAGAAATTCTCCTTGATACCTGGACTGCTGTAACGAAGGACAGAAGCCTTGCCGCCCATTTTGAGCATACTGTTGCGGTTACTTCCGACGGTGCCCTGATCCTTACCTCTCTGGAGGGAAACCATGCCTAAGGAAGAACCCATTGAGGTTGTTGGAACTGTGATTGAAGCAAGACCAAATGCAATGTTTCTGGTTGAGCTCGAGAACAAACATAAAGTTCTTGCTCATGTTTCAGGCAAAATGAGGAAACATTTTGTCAGAATACTACCAGGGGATAAGGTAGTTGTTGAGCTATCCCCCTATGACCTTACAAGGGGCAGAATTGTTTACAGATATAAGTGAGGTGGAAAATGAAAGTTAGAGCATCTGTTAAAAAGATTTGTTCAAAGTGCAAGATCATTAAAAGAAAAGGAACTGTAAGGGTTATATGTGAGAATCCCAAACATAAACAGAAACAAGGATGAGGAGGTAAGAAGTGGCAAGGATTGCTGGTGTTAATCTCCCCCCAAATAAGAGAATCGAGATAGGATTGACCTATATTTTTGGAATAGGGAGGTCAAAATCCAATAAGATTCTTGAGAAGGCAAAGGTTGATAAGGATAAGAAAGTAAAGGACTTGACTGAGGAAGAGATTGCAAGAATAAGAAACATTATTGAAAAAGAAGAAAAGGTTGAGGGAGATCTCAGAAAAGAAATTGCAGCCAATATAAAGAGGCTTGAGGAAATTGGTTGTTACAGAGGGTTGAGACATAGAAGAAGGCTTCCTGTAAGGGGTCAGAGGACAAGATCCAATGCGAGGACAAGAAAAGGTCCGAGGGGAGCCCTTATAAAGAAGAAGAAAACAACATCCTAAGGAGATATATAAATGGCAGAGAAAAAGGAAGTTAAAAAATCAAAGAAGGAAAAGGGTGAAATTCACGCTATAGCCCATATTCTGGCTACCTTTAACAATACAATTGTGACAATAACAGACCAGCAGGGGAACACTCTTTGTTTTGCTTCTGGTGGAACTGTAGGATTCAAAGGAGCCAGGAAAGGAACCCCCTTCGCAGCTCAGCTCGCTGCCCAAAAAGCTGGGAATGATGCAAAGGAGCTGGGTGTGAAGTATATTGATGTAAGGATTAAAGGTCCTGGAGCAGGCAGGGAAGCTGCAATAAGAGCTCTGCAGGCAACAGGATTAATTATAAAATCCATCAGGGATGTTACTCCAATTCCTCACAACGGATGCAGACCACCAAGAAGGAGAAGGGTATGAGAAATCAAAAATTCAAGAAGATAGTAATTTTTTCATTGGAATTGCTAATTTTTTGGTCATTACCAAGGTAAGGAGGTTTTAAAATTGGGAAGAAGAATAGGTCCTGATTGTAGGTTGTGTAGGAGGGAAGGGGTTAAACTTTTCTTAAAGGGGAGCAAATGTCTTGGCCCAAAGTGCCCACTTACCAAAAGACCATACACTCCAGGTCAACATCCAAAGTCAGTTTCTCAAAAGCCAATCGGCTACGGCTTGCAGTTCAGGGAGAAGCAGAAAGTGAAAAGGTATTACGGACTATCGGAGAAGCAATTCAAATTGTTCTTTGAGAGAGCTGAGAGGATGAAAGGTGTTACAGGAACAAACTTTCTGATCCTCCTTGAAAGAAGGTTGGACAATGTAGTTTGCAAGATGGGTTTTGCTTCATCAAGGAAGGAGGCTCGTCAACTTATTTCCCACTGTCATATAACTGTTAATCAGAGAAGAACAAAAAGTCCCTCTTACATAGTGAATGTGGGCGATGAAATAGGATTGACTTCCAAGAGCCTTTCCAACGAAAACATTAAAAACCGAATAATTTCCCTTAAAGATTCCATATCTGTTCCAGGCTGGCTCTCTGTGGATTTTGAAAATTTTAAATGTAAGGTTCTCCAGCTTCCTAAGAGAGAGGATGTTGGCATTCCTGTGGAGGAACACTTGATAGTTGAGTTCTATTCAAGGTAAGGAGGTGTTTATGTTTGAATTTAACTTTCAAAGACCAAGAAGGTTGGAATGTGATTATGATAAATCAACGGATACTTACGGAATCTTTTTTGCTTATCCCTTAGAAAGAGGTTTTGGAACTTCAATTGGCAATGTCCTTCGAAGAACTCTTCTTTCATCAATTCCTGGAGCAGCAATAACAGCTGTAAGAATTGAAGGTGTTTACCACGAATTTTCATCAATTCCTGGAGTATATGAAGATGTGATGGATATAATTTTAAATCTTAAAAAAATCCCTCTGATACTTAAAGGGAATGAGCCAAAAAACTTCAAAGTAAAGCTTGAAGGTCCTGGCGAATTCAAATCAGGAAACCTCTCTTTCTCTTCGGATTTAAAAGTTGTTGATAAAAATGTTTACATTGCAACTCTCGAGGAAGGAGCAAAACTTGAAATGGAGATAAGGGTTAAGAAGGGGATAGGTTATGTTCCAGCTGAGAGAAATTTTGACCCGGATCTCCCTATAGGGTTCATTCCTGTGGATTCTGTTCATTCTCCAATAGTTAAAGTTAATTTCAATGTGGAGCCAATGAGACTGGGAGGAAGAGGAGATTATGAAAAACTTGTTCTTGAAATCTGGACAAATGGGACTATCAAACCTCAAGAAGCTCTTTCAATGGCTTCAAAAATAGTAAGGGAGCATCTTGCCATTTTCCTTACCGTTCCCGATAGGGTTGAGATAAAAGAGGAAGCAGAGGTTGAAGAGATACCTTACATGGAACAGTTGGAAATACTTGCAAAGAGCATTGATGAGCTTGATGATCTTCAGCAAAGAACAATAAATGCTATAAAACAGGCTAAGTTTAAATGGGTATATGAGCTTGTGGAAAGAAATTACGAGGAACTTTTAAAGGAAAAGGTTGTCGGTCAGAAAGCTCTCAACGAATTAAAGGATGTTCTTGAGAGGAACAATCTTTCTTTTGGTCTTACTCTTCACCCAAAGCTGAAAG
>JBBIMS010000034.1:0-10434 GCA_037444285.1 Candidatus Aminicenantota bacterium
CCTTTAAATTTAGTTAGGATTCCTAATTATATGATTTTTAATTTTATTTGTCAACTACTATGAGGCTATGCAATCTACGGAGGGCTTTCAGCTTTTCGCTATATCCTATCTTTGCAAGCTTTATTGCCCTTTCTATTGTTTCAATGGAGTTTTGATAGGTCTTTTTGTCAACAGGAAAGGGATGCCCATCTTTCCCTCCATGGGCGAAGGAGTATGTTGCGGGATCTCTAAAACTTGGCTTCGCTCCATAAACAAGATCGGAAATCAGGGCAAGGGCTCTGATTGTTTTTTCTCCAACACCCTGGACGGAAAGGAGTTTCTCAAAATTTTCGGGTCTGTATTCGTAAATTTTTTGAAAAATTTTTGACAATTTTTTGAAGTCAAAATCCTCTTTTAACACAGGATGATGAGAGGGAAGGTTCAGTTCCTTTATTCTTTTTAATTCCCTTTCAATATTTTCAGGCTTTTCCTTTATAATTTCTCCAATAGCTATTCTGGCATTTTTACTCTCTTCAGCCACCATATTCAAAGCTGGATGCCTTTCATCACAGCAGACTGCGTTGTGGGGCTCGTTCACAAAGTCGGTTATTTTGCTTGAGAGCCAGTGATACCTCCTTGCCATCCTGTTTTCTGTATTCATTCCCTGCTGGATCACACACCATGAACCAGAGTCTGAGAAAATTAAAGTATGATGATAAATTGAGTATCCATCCTGAACTGCTACAGAGTCTATCTTTGCTGAGATTCTGCTCGCATAGATCAATGGTTCAGGATTTAATCCTGTTTTGTCTGCTAAAGATATTATCTCTTCAGGAGTTCTTCTGGCAACCCTCCCCTTTCCTCCCGCAGCATATATCTTTGCCTCATCTCCAATCTCTTTAAGGGCTTCTTTAATTGCTCCACATAAGGTTGTTGTAAGACCTGAAGAGTGCCAATCAAAACCAAGAACACAACCGAGGGATTGAAACCAGAAGGGATCAGAGAGTTTATGAAGGAAAGATTGATTCCACTCTTCCATGCATATCCATAAAATTATACTCTTCGACAATGCCACCATTTTTTCAAAAAGCCATGGGGGAGCTTTTCCGTAATGAAGCGGCAAATTAGCAATCCCAGTCTTTCCCATTTACTGGATAAACTTCCTTATTTCTGGATTATCCCTTACCTTTTCAAATTCCTTCTCCTTAAGGATTCTGAACCACTCATTGAAACCAGATCTCTTTGCCCTTTCAAGATACTCAACAGTCTTTTCAATGTCTCCAGCTGAAGCGAATAATTTTGCATAGGCAAAATAGAGCTCACCAGCCTTTGGAGCAAGCTCAGTCAATTCAGTTTTCAGGATGGCTTCTTTCTCCATGAAATTTGGATCAAGCTGAAATCCCTTCATTAGATAAGCCATCCCTTCCTCAAATCTTCCAAGGTAGAGGAGCATGTTTCCAAGGCTGTAATAGGGAGATGGAGAATCTGGAGATAGCTCCATTGCTTTTTTGTAGGACTCTTCAGCCTTCTCCCACTGGTTGAGCTTAAGATATACATTCCCAAGATTTGAATAAGCTGGTGAATAAGAGCTGTTTAAAGAGATTGCTTTTCTGAATTCATCCTCAGCAGGCTTGAAAGATTTTTTCATGAAGTAGGCAATTCCGAGAAAGTTGTGAGCTCTTTCTGAATCAGGCTTAAGGGATATTGCATTTTTGAAGTCTTTTATTGCTGATTCATAGTCCCTTTCGCTCAAGTGTCTGTAGCCACTGGAGATAAAGGCATTGAAATTCCTTGTTATCTCCTCTTCAGAAACCCTAACTTTAGCACAGGAGATAATTACAACGGGTAAAAATAAAAAGACCAAAAAAGATTTTTTCATCCCTACCTCCTACCAATTTTACTTTTCATCCTTTTCTATTTTTATTGTAAGAAATTAAAACTTTATGGTCAAATTTTAAGATTCAAAAAAAATCTCTAGTCGATATGAATAGGGACATCATTTTTTCCACCCATCCCTTTGCTATTCCCATTGGCAAAGTGGGCTGAGCCGAATATTTTCTCAGCAACAAGAGTATTCCATCCTTTCTTTCTGACATACTCCTTTGTGATATTTGGATTAGTGCCTATTCCAAGTTCGGCCAGGACATCGAAATTTCTCCCTCCAAAAATCAAAGGCTTAATCTCTTTTTCTATGAACTCATGCGCTTCCTTGTCCTCACCCCTCACATCAACAAACTTTCCTCTTTCAACAAAAAATTTGACTTTGTATTTCAAAGGATTTGGTCCTCCCCATCCTGATGGAACTGTAAAATATCCGTAGGATTCACCTTCATGCACAGGAACAACATATGCTTCTGCACCAGGGAGGTTTCCGTATTTTCCAGGTTTGTCAAGTAATCCGCTCGAAACATGAACAAGTTCCTTGTCAATCTCAACTTTTATGTCAGTCTCATCAGCAACAATCCTCACAAATCTGCTCTTCCTTAGATTTTCAGCTATTTCCTCTGTTTTCTTGTGAAGAAGATTGTAATCAACATCCATTGGTCCTCCCTCTTCATACATTTCAAGAGTGAAACCAGGCATGCTTGCAATCCTTGATCCCTTTTCTGTCTGGGCTCTCCTGAAATTGGTATGGGTCAGAGAGAAAACTGTTGGCATAAAGATAATCTCTTTAAATCCAATTTTTTCATAAATTTCCTCAGGGGCATCAACCCCACTCCTTGCCTCCTCAGGCATATAACTAATAAGTTCCACATCCACATTGTTCTTCTTAAAAACCTCGGACATTTTAAGACAAAGTTCTTTCGCTTTTTCAAACTTCTTCAATGTCTCCTTCCCGAACTTTGGATTCCATTCCTGCATTATAATTGCAACTCTTTCCCCCTCTTTATAGCCCATATTTACCTTTAGAGAATTGAGAATTGCTATTTCAATCTTTTTCATCTTTCAACTCCTTAAATCGACTCTATAATAAAAGGCCAAAAAGTATAAGAAGGTAGCATAATTGATAATGATTTTCAAAAAATTTTGCATCAGAGACCTGCTACCATCAAAAAGTGTATAGCAAAAATTTTTAATTTGCAAGGTTATACACCCTCTCTTCTTGAAATAGAGCCTGCCAAAAATTGACATTAAAAGAAAAAAAATATAATGTTTAGAATGGAGGTATAAAATGAAAAAGCTACTATTAACAATTTTTTTGGTTTTTTCTCTTCTTGGAATTTCCTTCAGTAAGGACGAAAAGGGAGAGAATCAAAATTTTGCAGTTGAATTTACTTTTGGACCTGCCTTTGGATTTGGAGATGTTTTCAAGGAATATTCTGCAAGCATTCCCCCTTATTACTCATTTTCTTATCAGAACAAGCTTGGAATCCATTTTGGCTTTGGAGCAAAGTATTATTTAAAGGAAAATCTTGCTATTCAGGGAGCTGTGGATTTTCAGAATGTTTCTCTGGATTGGAAATGGGACTATCTGGGAATTAAGTCCTCTGGTTCAGAAGGCTGGCATATAAATAAATTCTTTTTAAATGGTGTTTACGACTTATCATCTGTTGGTAAAGCTAAATTAACCCCATATTTATTTGCAGGATTGGGGCTTGGGAACCTGGGAGGATATGCCTTTGAGGAATATGAGGTTGAATCTGAAACAAAATTTGGATTCAATGTCGGAGCCGGAATTAGATACAATCTTACAGAAGATCTAAATATAATTGGATACTTTGTTTTCACTGATATATTTACTGAGGAAAATGCCACAACTTACCTTGGAATCCATTTAGGTGTTGAATACAGATTTTCCTTTGTGGAGTTTTAATTGTCTTAATTTACAACAAGAGACTTTCATCAAGATAAGAGAAAATTTTAATTGAGGTGAAAGAAGAGGATCTCCCTTTACCCCTTTAACTCTCTTTTTTATAATATAGAATGCTGTCCAGGTTCAGTAGAGAGATATACCTGATTGAAACTGTCCTCCTTCTTGTTTACTGTTCAGCATCCATGCTCCTTCTCCTTCCAATTTATTTCAAAAATATAGGGATCTCAGAAATTTCAATAGGTTTTCTTGCGAGTTCATTCTACATTTCTTCCCTTCTTTCGAGAACATTTATCGGAAGCATTCTTGACAGAGGAGCACCCAAAAAAGTCCTATTCCTTGGGATAATTTTCTTCTCCCTTTCAGTTATCCTTTACTCCTTTATCAAGAGAGCCACAATTTTCCTTTACACAATAAGAATTTTCCATGGCTTATCCCTCTCAGCAATTCTCCTTTCAGTCCTTTTGCTATCTGTAATTTTTTCAAAGGAAGAGAATAGAGCAGGAGTTCTGGGACTTATCTCAGTTTCTTTTCTCTTGCCCAATATTTTTATGCCCTTTTTAGGAGAAAAGATAATAGAAAGATTTGGTTTTACCTACTTTTTCGTATCTGCTTTTGCAATTTCTTGTATTACCATTTTTCTTCTTTTTGGAATCCCTGAGGTAAAAAATACTGGAAAGGATGGAAAGGGAAGCTTTTTAAAGAAGAGGGGATTTCTAACAATTCTTCTTCTCACATCCCTTCTTGGTTTTGGAGTTTCTACTGTTAACACCTTTACCCCCCTCTGGGCTAAGGAGATGAAAACAACTGTAGGAGTTTTCTTTACAACAGCAGCTATTTTTGCTGTCTTCATAAGACTTTTTCTACCGGGAAAGATTAAAATATGGGGGAAAATGAAACTCCTTTTTCCTTCCTTTATAGTCTTTTCAATGGGAATATTCCTTATTTCCCTTGTTTCTTCCAATCCTCTTCTTTCAATTGCTGGTGCTGCTTATGGAATTGGTATGGGTTTCATCTATCCAAACTTGCTCTACATGGCAGTTGAGCTTGCAAAGAATGATTCTAAGGGGAAAGCCCTGGGTATTTTCACAGCTTCAACAGACCTTGGATTCTCCATAGGTCCAACCCTCTCTGGGATTGCTGTAAAGCACCTTGGATATTCAAGCATGTTCAAACTGCTTTCTCTCTTTGTCCTTTTTTCTTTTCTTCTTTTGACAAGATTATGGAAGGGAGAATAAATGGTAGAAAAATAACCGAAAAGGCTAAAAAACTGTAATTTGAAAACTTGAAATTTCCAACAAATATATGGATAATTTAATTAGAATGGTTGGAAATGGTAGTTTGAGAGAGACATCTTTTCCATCACTCCTGATTTCGCTATTTAAAAATTTTGAGAAGGGAGAGCTAAGGGTTAAGGGTAGAGGGAAAGAGATTACCATTTTTATTGAAAATGGATTTATTGTTCATGCTACATCCAATGATATTAAAGACAGAATAGAAGGTATTTTAATTGAGAAGGGGAGGATTTCAGAGGATACAATATCTGAAATTGAAAGGGAGAAAGAGAAGTCTTTAATAAAAATCCTGATGGAGAAGGAGGCTCTATGGCCAAGGGAGCTGAAGGAGCTTTTCCGCTCCCAGACCCTCAATTGCACTTACCAGATTTTTGACTGGGATGATGGAGAATTCGTTTTTTCAAAGGGGAATTACAAGCCTGTTCCTTTCCCTCTCAAATTACCCATCATGGATACTGTCATTGAAGGTATAAGGAATATGAAAAATACAAATCTGATAGTTCGGGCTTTTTCCCCTGGTGATGTTGTCTACTTTGAGGGGGAGCTGAACTATCCACTGGAACCCTACGAGCTCCATGTTTTGAGTTTAATTGATGGGATAAAGAGTGTCGAACAAATATGCAAGGAGAGCGAGCTTTCAGAAATCGAAACAATGAGAGTTTTGTATCTCTTATATTCCCTTGGTTTTTTAAAAAAAAGAATAGAGAAAAAAGAAGTTCCTCCCCCTGAGGAGTTTAAAAAGATTATTGATAGATACAATCAATGCTTCTCTTTCATTTACAGAAGCCTATACAAAGAGATAGGTCCTATTGCAGAAAACATTCTCGAAAAATACATATCCGATGTTAAAGAGAATCTTCCAGAGAGTTTTAAGGTGGTTTCTTTAAAAAAGGATGGCTCCCTCAATCTTGAGCAGATTATTCCAAAGGTAAGTTTTGGAGTTGAAGAATTTGTTCAAAAACTGGATGAGTTTTTAATCGCAATGATTTATGCTGTAAAAAGAACTCTTGGCCAGAGATACGAATCATACATAGTAAAAACAATAAATGAGATAAGAAAATGAGAAAGTATCAGATTCTTGCTCTCCTTATTATTCTTACAATTTTGGTCTTGTTTCTGCTTTGAAAGATAATAGAAAGATTTACATAGCCGTTGTAGGACCAACAGGAGTAGGAAAAAGCGCCATTTCTATAGAGATTGCAAGGGAGCTGGATGGTGAGATTGTAAACTTTGATTCAACTCAATTCTATAAGGGATTTGATATAGGGACAGACAAGGTTCCAAAGGAAATCAGAAGGGAGATTCCTCACCATCTAATTGATATACTCAATCCTGATGAATGGTTCTCAGCAGCAGAATTTGGAAAGAGGGCAGTTGAAGTAATGGAGGAGATATACTCAAGGAGGAAAATCCCCATACTTGTTGGAGGAACAGGCCTTTATTACAGAGTTCTGACAAAAGGAATTTTCCGAGGACCTGGCAGAGATGATGCTTTAAGAAAAAAATTAACTGAAGAGATGGAAATTTATGGAACAGAGCATCTATGGAAAAAACTTTATGAGGTTGATCCCGTATATGCGAAAAAAATTTCTTTGAGAGATAGGATAAGAATAATTAGAGCCCTTGAAGTCTATTACCTTACTTCCATTCCGATTTCAGAGCAATTCAAGTCCACAGAGCCATTTTTGAAAGATTGGCACGGGTTGAAAATAGGAATTAATTTGCCAAGAAAAAAACTTTACAAAAGGATAAACGAAAGGACATTGAAAATGTTTGAGAATGGATTGCTGGAAGAGATTAGATCTATAATATCAAAAGGTGTTGACGAAAACTCTCCACCTTTTAGGGCGATCGGTTATAGATGGGGATTAAAGGTTATAAAGGGAGAGATCGGTTTAGAGGAGGGAATAAGGCTCACCCAGAGAGACACAAGAAGGTATGCAAAAAGGCAGTTGACATGGTTTAAGAAAGAAAAGGGTATAAGATGGTTTTCTGGAGAAAAGAAAAAGGATATAATTGAGTTTGTAAAAAAGGAGATTTTATGGAGAAGGCAGTTTTAGTTGGTGTATATTTTAAGCCCCAGGAAAAATCAGATGCAGAACTTTCCCTAAGGGAATTGAAGTGGCTTGCAATCTCTGCTGGAGCAGAAGTTGAGGAGATATTTCTCCAGAAAAGGGATGAGCCTGATCCAAAATTTCTGATTGGAGAAGGGAAAGTGATGGAAATAAAGGAAAGGATAAAGAGGGATGGTATTGGGCTTGTGATCTTTGATGAGAATCTAAAACCTTCCCAGATAAGGCATCTTGAGGAGTATCTTGAATGTAAAGTAATAGACAGAACCCAGCTCATACTCGATATTTTTGCCCAGAGGGCAAGAAGTAAAGAAGGAAAACTCCAGGTTGAACTTGCTCAATATATTTATCTTCTTCCAAGATTGACGGGAAAGGGAATTTATCTCTCAAGGCTTGGAGGAGGAATTGGGACCAGGGGTCCTGGAGAAAAGAAGCTTGAGTATGATAGAAGGAGAATAAAGAAGAGAATATCAATAATAAAAAAAGAGATCCAAGAAGTGGCATCAAGAAGAGAAAGCCAGAGGAAGAGGAGAAAGGAGAGCTCAATTCCAACAGTTTCCCTTGTTGGATACACCAGTGCAGGAAAAACCACACTTTTTAACAATCTGACAAAGGAAAGTTCTTTAACATCTTCCCTTCTCTTTACAACCCTTGACCCCCTTCTTAGAAGAGTTCCTCTCCCATCAGGTTTTTATTTCCTTCTTTCCGATACTGTAGGTTTTATAAGAAAACTCCCCCTTGAGCTTGTAGCAGCTTTTAAGGCAACCCTTCAGGAGGTTCAGGAAGCGGATCTCATTCTTCATGTAATTGACATGTCTTCTGATAACTACCAGATGGAGGTTAGTGCAGTGGAGGATATTTTAAAAGAAATGGGAATTCAAAAAGAGAGGGTTATAAATGTGTTTAATAAAATAGATCTCCTTGAAAATAAAAATGAAATTTTGATGAGAAATAGAAGTAAAGATAATGTTGTGTTTGTCTCAGCCAAAACAGGTGAAGGGGTAGAAGATCTTCTATGGCTCATAAATGAAAAACTTTTTAAAGGTATGAAACTATTTACCCTTGAGATTCCAGTGGAAAGGAGGGAATTGTTAGGAGAAATATACAAAATAGGTTTTTTAATTGAAAAGAGTGAGGATGGGAGAAATATAAAAGTAAAGATAGGAGCAAAACCTGAAATATTTTCTGAATTTATTTCATATCTGGGAGTTTAAAATGATAAAGAAATATTTTTTCCCTCTCATTCTTATTTTTTTGGTTTCATGTATAACTCCTGTAAAGGAAATTTATATAATAGAGAAAATTCCAGAGAATATCATCCTTGAGCTATCTCCACAAGAAAGGAAAGAGTCCCAGGAAATTTGGAAATTGATTGAAGAAGGGAAGGGAAGAAAGGCATATTTGAAACTAAAAAAAATGAATCCAAATTCCTTCTTCACATCAATATCTACCGGATATTCACTGCTTTTAATGGGAAACCTTGACCAGGCGGAACTCTGGTTCAAGAAGGCATTAAGTATTGAAAAAGAAAGCTCCTCTCCCCATGTTGGACTTGCTCAGATTCTTGAAAAAAAAGGAGATTTAAAAGGAGCATTTTTAGAATGGAGAGAAGCTTATAATTTAAATCCTCAAAATGTCAATGTAAAGTTGAAGTTTGACCGTTTGAAAAATGTAAATACTGAGAGAGCTCTTAAAGAAGCCAACAATTATCTATCTTCCAATGATATTGAAAATGGAATAAAATCCATTGAGGAAGTTCTTTTTTACTCTCCTGAACTTGTTCCTGCAAGGATTCAATTGGTAGAACTTCTGGAGAAAAGGGGAAGAGAATTGGAATGCATATCCCATCTTGAAATTATCTCAAGAAGCCAGCCCGAAAATCTTTCAATTAAGAGGAAACTTGGCTTACTTTATTTAAAAAATGAAAACTACGAAAGAGCCTACGATCTTTTTAAGGAACTTTCAGACTTCGATCCAAAAGACATGGAGCTGAAGGAGCTTCTGATGAAAGCAGAAAATGCTCTTCTTTCTGTAAAGCTTCCTCCTGCATGGAAGGATATCCCCAATAAGAGAGCAATCACAAGGGGGGATCTTGCAGCTCTTATAGCAGTAAAATTTCAGAAGTTCTTTAAAGACCTCTACATCAAGCCTCCAATTATTGTTGATATTTCCAATCACTGGGCTCAAAACTTTATCCTTCAGGTTACATCCCTCGAAATAATGGATGTTTATCCAAATCATGCCTTTTATCCTGAGGATTTCATATCTCGCCAGGATTTTGCTGTTGCAATTTATCGTTTGATAGATGTTATCGAGAGATTGGGGAAAAATATATATGGAAAATTGGAATTCAAAAAACCTGAGATTAAGGATATACCCCTTGAACATACATTGAGGACAACAATTGAAAAAATTTTAGGTTTCGGGATAATGAAAGTTAAAGAGGATGGATATTTTAAGCCCGGAGATCCTGTTTCCGGGAGCGAGGCTATATCAATAATCTCATTTATCTATCAACTGAGCGAGCGTCCCTCCAGATAAATAATTTTCAATTCTTTATTTTCCTCACCTCAAAGGAATATTTTGAGACAAAATTCCCTTTCCCAATTACAATTATTCTAACTCCTTCCTCTTTTAATAATGGAACACTCCTCATTCCTTTTTTCTTTAATAAAAAATTTACAAAAACATCGAGATCTATAAGCCCCCCAATTCCCTTCCCTCTATGGAGGAAGAGTTTCGCACGTCCTCTTACAGAGCGAGCTGTCTCTTCTGTAAGAGAAGTTGAAAATCTATTGATTACTGTTATTCTATCCCCATTTTCAAGTCCTGAAAGAATTTTTTCTCCCTCATCTATAATTGATTTGAACTTTAATGAATATTGGAGATAATCTATCCCATCAACATAGTTTAACAAAGGAGATAAAGTTGATAAATATAAAATTGTTAAAAATCCTATATATTTGTATGGCTTTTTCAAGGAGAAAAGAGCAGTGATAAATATTCCAATGGAAAGTGCAGGAAAGTAAAAAAATCTTGAGGCTATATGATAAGATGCCAAAAAGATTGTTGCAGGGACAAAATAAAAAACAATTGGAAGGAGGACTTTATCCCTATTTTTTAAGAATAAGTAAATTAAAAACGGGATGGAAAGGATAAAAATTAAAGGAAAAATAGAGTGTTCCGAAACAGGAGTAAAGGGGAAGAGAGTTTTGAATAAATAATATGAGATTCTTAGCGGGAGTTGATTTAAATAAGGCATACCTCCGTAAGAGCT
>JBBIMS010000035.1:0-8193 GCA_037444285.1 Candidatus Aminicenantota bacterium
CTGAGCTGATAGGAAATCTTTACTGAATATTCCTGCAACCCTTTCCCCTTTTTTTACCCTGTCACCCTCAAACACATATATTTCCCTCACAATACCTGAGAAAAGTGGTGTAATATTGAATACTCTTTTGTAATTGAATGACACCTCTCCTGTCACTTTTATTAAATCTGAAAATTTCCTTCTCTCAACTTTTTCTATCTTTATCCTGGAATTTTCAATCTCTTCTCCCTTCAGCTCAAGTCTCTTAAGATCTGACTTTTCTCCCTCTTCCTTATTTTCAGCGATTTTCTCCCTGCATCCAGTAAAGGATAAAATCATGAAAATTATTACAATAATCTTCAAATATTTCATCTCATTCCTCCTCACCAGCAGATTCAATGTCAGCAATTAAACTGACATAGTTGAGAATCTCTTTTTTGTATTCAATCCTGACAGATTTGTATGTTTTTAAAATATCAAAGAATTCAAGAGCAGATATAATTCCACTTTGATAATAAGAAAGAGAAGATGAAAAAAGGATATCAAGTTCAGGGAATATTGAGTTCTCGTAGTTTTTTATTATCTCTTCAGAAACCTTTAAATTTGAATATAAGCTCTCTATTTTTGAGATAATCTCCCTCTTTTTGGTTTCGAGAGAAATTTGATTTTCCAGCTTCAAGGAATTTGCTTCCATTAAGGCACCTTTTAACCCTTTCTGAAAGATCGGCAATGAAACTCCCAGTTCAAAGCCCCATCCTCCTGCTCTCAAACTTGGATAAAAAAAGCCAATTCTCAAATCGGGATAAAAATTTTTTTCTGATAGATCCACCTCATTTCGAGCAAGTTGAAGCTTCAATTCTTCTATTTTCACACCAAGAAAAAGCTCTGGCTCTTCAATGAGTTCTTTAAGATCTCTATCGAATTGGATAAATTGAAGGGGGGAAAGAAACTCTACTTCTCCATTCAATCTCTTTCCGATTATTCTCCCAAGCTGGTTGACTTCCTCTCTTAACTCTTTTTTTGCTTCAAGAATCTCATTTTTTAATTTAAGGGCTTCGATTCTTCCCCTCAGAATATCTGTAAAGGAAACCTCTCCTGACTGGTATTTAAAAGTTGCGCTCTCAATGTAATCCCTGATAATCTCTTCTATATCCTTCAGTAATCTAATTTTCTCTTGGGCAAATTTAGCTTTAAAATAAGTTTTTTTCACTCTTGCTATGACAATCTTTTTAACCCTTTCAAGCTCTATCTTACCAATTTCCTCTTCAATCTCTCCAATATTTTTCCGCAACTTTCTTTTCCCTGGAAATTCAATCGTCTGCAAAATTCCCAAATTGGTTTCCCTTTCAAGATTGCTTTTCCCTGGAAGTCCCTCTTTACTAAAGATCAGCTCAGGGTTGGGATATGCTTCCTTCTGCATTTTTCTTCCCTCCAGTCCTTTCAATCTCTCGGAAAACTTTTTAATTTCAGGATTAAAATTCAGAGCATAAGATATAGCCTCTTCTATGGTTATAATTTCCTTCCCGAAAAGATTTAGGAAAATTAACATTAAAAATGCTGAAAAAACAATCTTTTTCATCGAACATCCTCCATGGATTTTTGAAAGATTATGAATTATTGAGAAAATGGTTATTGAGGAGGGTGAAAAATTTCAGTTGATAAAACTGGAGGACAGGAAAGCTCTGGTTCCTTTACATTCTCTCCCGCTTCGCATAGAGTAAAGGTGAAAAGTTGAAAATCGGCAGAGAAAAGGATAAAAAATATGCAAACACAGGAGTGAAGAAAGATCTTACTTTTAGAGAAATGGATGGGTTCAAGGGAATGAAAGGGGCATGGGTCTATTGAAAAGTTTACAAGGGTTTCGCAGAAGACAAAGGAAATAATCAATAGGATTATCCAATTTTTCATTAAAACAAATTTTACTATATTTAATTTCTAAAGGAAAGTTGAAAATGTGAAAAACTTGACATTCTACAATTTGTAGAATAAAATTATAGTTTATGAGGTTAAGATTCAAATTAAATGCCCCGAACAAAGGCTTGAAGGCTCTATTTGGGGAGCTGGAAGCTGAGATAATGGAAATTCTCTGGGAGAAGGGACCCCTTAAAGGAAGAGAAATATTTGAAGAGATGGGAAGGAAGAGAAAAATTGCCTACACTACTGTTCTAACTGTTCTTGACAGGCTATCAAAGAAAGGTTTTATAAAGAAACAAAAAGATGTTGGTTCTATTATATTTGTTCCCAGTATTTCAAAAAAAGATTTTCAGGTTTTAGTCACCGACCGACTTATAAGGGGTGCAATAGATATATCTGAAGATCTCGCCATCTCAGCCTTCCTGGACATTTTCTCAAAAATGGACACTGATAAAATTGAGAAACTTACAAAATTTATAGAGGAGAAAATAAATGAGAAAAATAAAAATTATTAGATTCGTCTCCCTGTTTCTCCTTGTCTCTTTATTCCTTTTTCTCTTTTTAGGCTCAATCTTTCTTGCACAAAATATCGATCTAAATTCTATTAAATACTATTTTTTTAATATAAACTCTACTCTTTGCACTATAAAATGCCTTGGTCCCGGGTTTCTCATGCCATTCTCTCTGGAGAATATAAAATTCTTTACTCTTTCTCTTTTCCTTTTTTCTTTTGCTTATTCTCTTACAAAGACTGTAGAAAGAATTCAAAAGACGAGAAAATTCGTGAGAGAAATAAAAAAGGAAGCAAAACCTTTTTCAAAATTTGGCTTAGAAATTAATTCCTTCTCCCATAAGCTCCCTCTTGCCTTCACTGCAGGCTTTTTAAAGCCAGAGATATTCATCTCCTCCTCCCTGCTTGACTCCCTCAATGAAAGGGAGTTGAAAGGAATTTTATTCCATGAAATTCATCATAAAAAAAATTATGATTCCTTAAAGGACCTCTTCATTTCTTTTATTTCTGATTCTCTCTTTTTTATACCCATTGCAAAATTTCTCAAAAATATAAATAACCTCTGCGCCGAAATCATTGCTGATATGAATAGTATTTCAAAAGGGCTGACAAGAGAAGACATGGCTCTTGCATTTTTAAAGGTTTGCAAAATAAGGAAAATGGAAGGATCCTGGTTCATCAATAAACCTCTGGAAAGAGCAAGATTTCTTTTGGGAGAGAGGATGAGAATTTTTCCGTCTTTTAAAAAGTTAATTCTTTCCCTTGTCCTTTTGATTTTATTATCAGGAATAATATTTTCACCCATTAATATTGAAAGTCTTGACTCGATTCTCCATCACAGGAATGTTTGTAGCTATCATATGTATTGATGGAGGATTAAAATGAGAAGATTCGCTTTTCTTTTCATAATTTTCTCTATGTCTTTTCAAGTTTCCAATGGAGAAGAAACTTTATATTTAGAAAAACTCGTAAAACTTGCCCTTGAAAGGAATCCGACCATAAAATCCATGAGAGAAAAGGTGGAAGCTCAAAGATTCAGGATAACTCCCGAAAAAACTCTTCCTGATCCGATAATAGGGCTTTCCTTCAAAAACATTGGTCTTGACCAATTTTCTGTGGGAAAGGAAATGATGAGCGGGATTGGAGTCTCTTTCTCCCAAAAGATCCCTTTCCCAGGGAAGTTAAAACTCAAGGGAGAGATTGCAGAGAAAAGAGCCCTCCGTTCGGAAGAGAGCCTCAAAAGCTTTACTCTCTTTCTTATAAGAAAGATAAAGGAGTTATATTCGAAACTTTTTTATTACAACAGGGCAATTGATATCCTGGAAAAGAAAAAGGAGATTCTTGAGAAGGCGTTGAAGATAGCAGAGACAAAATATTCGGTTGGAGAAGGAATCCAGTCGGATATTTTCAAAGCTCAGGTTGAAATATCAAAAATCGAAGAGGAACTGATTTTAATGAAACAAATGCTAAGAACAATAGAAGCTCAAATAAATTCTCTTCTTGACTTTCCACCTGACAAGCCATTGGGGAAGCCTCAGGAAATCCCATTTTATGAAATAAAAATTGATTTGAAAAAACTTTATGAAGAAGCAGAGAATAGAGCTCCTGTTCTTAAGGAAGCCGAATTGATGGTGGAAGAAAATGCGAAAGAAGTGGAGCTTTCAAAAAGAGAATTCTATCCGGATTTCATGATAGAGGGTGGGAAGGAGTTTAAAGGTCCATTCAAAGATATGTATGAGATAATGGTAGGGGTAGAGATTCCCCTATATTATAAGAGAAAACAAGATAACATCTTGAAAGAATCAATTTCCAATTTAAATAGCTCTAAAAATAATTATTCTTCAATGAGAAATGAGATTTTCTTCATGATAAATGAGAATTTTGTAATGGGGAAAGCTTCCGAGAACCTCATAAGATTGTATAAAGAAAGAATAATTCCTCAGGCAACTCTTGCCCTGGAATCTTCTCTTTCCAATTATCAGGTAGGGAAAATAGATTTTCTCACACTCCTTTCAGACATCAACAATCTTTTCTCCCATGAGATGGAATATTTCAAAGAATTGAGCAATCTCTGGATTGCTGTATCAAAGATTGAGGAAGTAACATCATTACAAATAATCAAGGAGGAGAATAAAAATGAAAATTAAAACCCTGTTGATAATTTCTATTTCCATTATTTTAGCTTTTTTTGTAATTTCATGTCAGAAGGAAGAGAAATCAAAGAACATTTCAGAGCATCAAGGGCATCAGCATGCAATTCCTTCTGAAAAAAATAAAAAAGAAGAATCAAAAAAAACCCTTTATCACTGTCCAATGCATCCCAACTACATATCAGATAAGCCTGGTGAGTGCCCCATATGCGGAATGACCCTTGTTCCCGTTGAAGAAGAACATAAAAAGGAAATGCCTGAAGGTGCTATAGAGATATCCCCTGAGAAGCAGCAACTTATAGGAGTAAAATTCGGGAGTGTAGAATTCAGGAATTTGACAAAGAGAATAAGGACAGTGGCAAGGGTAACATATGACGAAAGAAGGTTAACATATATAAATACAAAATTCCCAGGGTGGGTTGAGGATTTATATGTTGATTTTACTGGAAAGCTGATAAAGAAAGGAGAGCCTCTATTTTCCATATACAGTCCTGAACTTGTCTCAGCTCAGGAAGAATATTTACTTGCTCTTAAGGCAAAGGATTATTTTAAAGGGAAAGCGTATTCAGAAGTTACTCAAGGGGCAGAAACACTTCTTGAATCCTCAAAAAGAAGACTTCTCTACTGGGATATAAAAGAAGAGCAGATAAGGGAACTGGAAAGAACAGGTAAGCCTTTCAAGACTTTAATTTTCTACTCTCCAATTACAGGGTATGTAATAGAAAAAAACATTCTGAAAGGGAAGTATGTCATGCCTGGAGAGAATCTATACCAGATAGCAGATATCTCCAACATCTGGGTTCTTGCTGACATATACGAGCACGAGTTGCCACTTATTTCAATAGGACAATCAGCTACATTTGAGCTTTCCTATCTTCCTGGAGAAAAATTCTATGGCAAAATAACTTTCATATACCCTTATTTAAAAAATGAGACAAGAACGGTAAAGGTAAGGATAGAACTACCCAATAGAGATTTTAAGCTAAAACCTGAGATGTTTGGAAACATTGTCATTGATATAGATCTGGGAAGGAGGCTTACTGTTCCGGAGGATGCAGTTATTGATTCAGGGGAAAGGAAGATTGTCTTTATAGATAAAGGAGAGGGTATCTTTGAGCCAAGAGAAGTAAAATTGGGTATAAAAGCAGGAGATTTCTACGAGATAATTGATGGAATAAGTGAAGGTGAGAGAATTGTGACATCAGCAAATTTTCTGATCGATTCCGAAAGCAAATTAAAATCAGCCATTAAAAAGGTTCACGAACATTAAGGAGATTGAGAAATGATAGAAAAGATAATTGAATGGTCTGCAAAAAATAGATTCTTTGTGTTTACAGGAGTTGTTTTCTTTGTTCTCTTTTCTCTATGGTGTATAAGGAATATCCCCCTCGATGCAATTCCTGACCTTTCCGACACCCAGGTTATAATATTTTCAAAATGGGATAGACCTCCGGATATAATTGAAGACCAGGTGACATATCCAATAGTCTCTGCCCTTCTTGGCGCCCCAAAGGTCAAAGACATTAGAGGCTTTTCAGATTATGGATTCTCCTATGTATATGTAATATTTGAGGATGGAACAGATGTTTACTGGGCAAGATCAAGGGTTCTTGAGTATCTTAGCAAAGTGACTCCTACTCTTCCCCAGGGAGTATCAGTAGAAATAGGACCTGATGCAACTGGAATAGGGTGGGTCTTTCAATATGCCTTGGTAGACAGGTCAGGTAAAAATTCTATCGAGGAATTGAGATCTTTTCAGGACTGGCATCTGAGATATGCTCTACAATCAGTAAAGGGGGTCGCAGAAGTCGCAACAGTGGGAGGATTTGTTCGCCAGTATCAGGTTGTAATCCAGCCCGAGGCTCTTCTTGCCTATAAAATCCCTGTCAAAGACATAATAATGGCAATAAGAATGGCAAACAACGATGTGGGAGCACGCCTCCTTGAGATCTCAGGAAGAGAATACATGGTAACAGGGAGAGGTTATATCAAATCCAGAAAAGATATAGAGGAGATAGTTTTGAAAAATGACAGTAATGGTGTTCCTGTTAAAGTGAAAAATATCGCAAAAGTAATTCTTGGACCTGATATAAGAAGAGGTATTGCAGAACTGGATGGAGAAGGAGAAGTTGTGGGTGGGATTGTAGTTATGAGATATGAAGAGAATGCCCTTGAGGTAATTAAAAGAGTAAAGGAGAGATTAAAAACCATTCAGCTTCCTGAGGGGGTTGAGCTCGTCACTACATACGATAGGTCTGATCTTATTTTGAGATCTATAAACACATTAAAAACAAAGTTAATTGAGGAGATGGTGGTTGTTGCCCTTGTGATCATTCTTTTCCTCTGGCATTTTAGATCAGCTCTTATCCCAATAGTCACTCTTCCTTTAGCTGTCATACTCTCCTTTATTCCTATGTATTACATGAAAATTACATCCAACATAATGTCCCTTGGAGGGATTGCAATAGCTATAGGAGCAATGGTTGACGCAACAATTGTTCTTGTGGAAAATACCCATAAAAGACTGGAAAAATGGGATCCTTCCCTTGGGGTGAAAAGAGATGAAATAATAATTCAAGCGACAAAGGAGGTTGGACGTCCAATATTCTTCAGCCTCTTAGTTATTGCAATTTCCTTCATGCCCATATTCACTCTCGAAGCTTTTGAAGGGAGACTTTTTAAACCCCTGGCTTTCACAAAGAACTTCGCAATGGCATTTGCTGCTATTGTTGCAGTGACAGTTGCTCCTGCCCTCATCATCATGTTTATCAAAGGTAAAATTCACCCGGAAGAAAAACATCCTGTGAGTCGATTCCTCTTCAGAATTTATGAACCTGCCATACATGTAGTTCTTAAAAGACCATTGATAGTCGTTATAATAGCCTTTATCCTTATCCTTACCATAATTCCCATCTGGAGAAAACTTGGCTCTGAATTCATGCCCCCTTTAAATGAAGGTTCTATCCTCTACATGCCAACTACCCTTCCAGGAATTTCTGTAACAGAAGCTGGTCGTATTCTTCAGATTCAGGATAAAATTTTCAAAAAATTCCCTGAAGTAGAAAGAGTCTTTGGAAAAGCTGGAAGAGCTCTTACATCAACAGACCCTGCTCCCTTTTCAATGATGGAAACTACAATTATTTTGAAACCTCAAAATCAGTGGAGAAAAAAGGAAAGATGGTACTCAAAAATTATTCCTGAATTCTTGCAGGGTCCTTTCAGAATATTCTGGCCTGATAGGATATCATGGGATGAGCTTATATACGGAGAGGATGGACTCGATAAAGCCCTCAGACTCCCCGGAGTTGTCAATGCATGGACTATGCCGATTAAAGCAAGGATAGACATGTTGACAACAGGGGTTAGAACTCCTGTAGGAATAAAGATTTACGGAGATGATCTTAAAAAGCTTGAAGAGATAGGGATGGAGATTGAAAATCTTATTTCCAATGTTCCAGGAACACAAAGCATTTATGCAGAAAGGGCTTCTCAGGGTTATTTTATTGATTTTAAATTAAAGAGGGACGAGATTGCTCGATATGGACTGAGTATTGAGGATGTTGAAATGGAAATTATGTCTGCAATAGGGGGTGAGAACATCACCCAGACAATTGAGGGAAGAGAGAGATATCCTGTAAA
>JBBIMS010000035.1:8207-10336 GCA_037444285.1 Candidatus Aminicenantota bacterium
AAGAGAAATGAGAGATGACATAGAAAAAATCAGGAATATCTATATATCCACACCTTCTGGTTCTCAGATTCCCCTTGCCCATTTAGCTGAAATTGAGCTAAAGCTTGGTCCATCAATGATAAGGGATGAGAATGGAAGGTTATCAAGCTATGTTTACATAGATGTTGCAGGTAGGGACATTGGAAGCTATGTCAATGAGATTAAAAAAATTCTCAAAGAGAAACTCTCCCTTCCGCCAGGGTATTCCCTCACTTTTTCAGGTCAATACGAATATATGGAAAGGGTGAAAAGGAGACTTTTAATTGTTGTTCCTCTTACAATCTTTATAATAATAATTCTTCTCTACCTTAACACTGGCTCCTTCACCAAAACATTCATTGTCCTCCTTGCTGTTCCATTTTCCTTGATAGGCGCTGTCTGGCTTCTCTACATTCTTGGATATAACATAAGTATTGGTGTCTGGGCTGGGATAATTGCATTATTAGGTGTGGATGCTGAAACAGGGGTTATAATGCTCCTCTATCTTGATCTTTCTTACAATGAAATGAAAAAGAAGGGGCTGATGAGGAGTATGAATGATCTTAAAGAGGCTATAATTAATGGAGCAGTTAAAAGGGTCAGGCCTAAAATGATGACAGTGGGAACAACATTCATGGGACTTCTTCCAATTTTACTCTCAGAGGCCCACGAAACAGGTGCTGATGTGATGAAAAGGATTGCGGCTCCCATGGTGGGAGGAATCTTTACATCCTTTATCATGGAACTTTTAGTTTACCCTGCCATATATTTTCTATGGAAATGGTATAAAGAAGTAAAAAATATAAATTTAAATAAGGAGGAAAAACTATGAGAAAACCTTTTCTCTGGGGCATTGCCCTTCTACTCTCTTTGAGTTTAGCTTTTGCAGTTCAACAGGAAGAAGTTAAAGATCCAGTTTGCGGGATGAAAATCAAAGTAGCAGAAGCAAAGTTCAAGACAGAATTCAAAGGTAAAACCTATTACTTCTGTTCCGCTGATTGCAAGGGAAAATTTGATAAAGAGCCAACGAAATATGTAAAAGAAGAGAAAGAACAAAAGCACAATCTTCTTTGTTGCGCTCTCAGTGAAGAAATAATGAAGGATGTGAAGGTTGAGAAAAAAGAAACAGAGAAGGGAGTAACTGTCACGATGACTTCTGAAAATCCAGAAGTTGCAAAAAAGCTACAGGAAGCAGTTGGAAAGTGTAAAATGATGGGAGAGAAGATGGAACATATGGAACATAAAGAGATGAAGCATGAGGAATGCTGTATGATGCATACAAAAGGTGTGAAAAGCAAAGTTACAAATATCAAGAATGGAGTTCAGATAGAACTTACCTCAGATAATCCTGATATAGTAAAGAAAATAAAAACCACATGCGAGAATAGTTCCTGTTGTGGGAAGAAGGAACATAAACATTAAAGTTTCTTCTATTTTGGGGCGGGGAGTGACCCGCCCCTATCCTTTTTAAATTTCACGCTGGATTTTAGAGGGATTGTTAAAACTGCAAATTCAGAAAATTTGACATTGAAACGAGAAGCTGTTATTTTATCTGATCAGGAGGTAAAATGCTAAAGAAAGCTTTAGTAGTAATTTCACTGGTGGGTTTGGTATTCATTTCATTGTCCGCACAGGCCCCAGGCTCCCTTGATTCTATTATTGTTTATAAGGGAGAGATTCCAGGGACAGGGCCTGGTGTTAGTGTCTTGAAACTTGCAGTTGGAGAGGAAATTGTTCTTGTTGCCAAAGGCGTTGATTCTGAAGGGAAAGAAGTTCCCATTGCTCCAACATGGAAAGCGGATAAAGAGATTTCCCTTATACCTGTTGAGGGCAAAGGGAGATGCATTAAGGCTAAATTGAAGGAAGCCCCTTCAGTAGCTGCATATGTGACTGTTGTTGTTATAAGAGATGATGGAAAAAAGATTTCTACAGATGTAGCAATTGAAGTGAAGAAATAATAGTTGGAATTTTTAGCCAGTTTATTTCTTCAAAATTCATTGCTTAGAAATAACTCAATTGGCTGATCGATTTTTAACCTTAGAAATTTAGTTTTTCGTCGTGTTAGATCAAAATTCAATGTCTCTGAAATATCGCACTGGTTAGATCATAAT
>JBBIMS010000036.1:0-10324 GCA_037444285.1 Candidatus Aminicenantota bacterium
GCTCCTGTAATAGATTTCTCCCTTGATATAGTAGATATTGAAGGGAAGCCCATCGCTAAAAGAGGGAAACTTTCAGGTAGTAAAAGAGTTCTGAGATGCAAAAACTGCGAAACAAGGAAGGTTGTCCCTAATAAAGATGCTGGGATTATCTGTGAGTGTGGCTCAGAGATGGAGGATATTCTCCTTCCAATTATGGAAAAGGGTGTGTTAAAAAAGGAACTACCAAGCCCAGCGGAAATAAGAGATTTTGTTCTACAACAGGTAAAGAACACCCAGATATAAGAATTTATTCCTTTACTTGAAGGCAAGTTAGTATTATATTAAAAATAGAAATGGATAAGAAGGAGGGAAGAGGTGAAGAAGAAAATATATTTAGTGAAAATAGGAAGGGATGACAAAGGGATTACAGAATATCTGAAAGGCGACTTACCTCTTATTTATCCCTTGGAATTTGCCTCTTGTGAGATTCATATAGAGCTTGAAAATGCCTTCAATCCCCTCAGGAAACAGTATCTTTCAACTCCTGTTCTTTTACAGCTGGCAAAGAAAAAGCCAAAAGATGCACTAATGGTTCTTGGAATCTTTGACGGTGATCTCTATGCAGATGGCTTAAATTTTATTTTTGGCCAGGCTGAACCCTCTCAAGGAGTGGCAATTATTTCAATATATAGATTGCGTAATGAGTTCTATTTTGGCGGGGAAAGACCGTCCCTCTTGAAAATCAGGGCTTTAAAGGAAGCAGTGCATGAGATAGGTCATCTTTTCGGGTTGTCCCATTGTTGGGAACCTTCCTGTGTCATGTTCTTTTCCAATTCAATTTTTGACACAGATAGAAAATCTTATTATTTGTGCAGGTCTTGTGAGAGTAAGCTAAAGAAGATAATGGAAAATGTTTAAACCAGCGCTCACCCAGCATTCATATTTATCGAGAGTTATATTTGAAAAGCATCATTTTCGCTTGTCTGCTTCCACTTCAAAGATGAGTGCTGGGTAAACTCAATTTTACATCTTTCATCTCAAAAACTGTAAACTTTTGTTTAGCAAAGATTAGAAAAACCTTTTAATATCAATATTTTTTAATCCGGCACATCTTTTGATTAAAAAAAGTGGAGGTGAAAATGATGGATGGTATTTTAAAAATGACCATTTACTGGCACCTGAAATATTCATGCGAGGGTTTGTTTTTTATGAGGGAAGAGGAGAGGGAAATGGAGTGCAGGAAAGTGGTCGAAATTATATCAAGGGATCTGGAACTATGGGAATTTCTAAAGGGTTGCATTGGAGGAGATGAGCCTTCCATGGATTTTATAGAAAATATCGCTTTGAAATTTTCTCTGAAAGGATTAAAGATCCATTCTATTGAAAGAGCTATATTAAAGGGTTTGAAGGATGCAGACTACCTCATAAGGCTTCAGGAGAAAGAGAATGCAAAAATTCCACTGTTGACTAAATTTAGTTAATGGTGGAAAATTAAATTGTATGTTTTTGAGATTTTTATTATTCCTCTTTGTCCTTTTCTCTGCTTCCCATTTATACCCCCAAAAAATTCAGCTTTCCTACTCAATATCCTGTGAGCTGGATTTAAACAAGAAAATTTTAAAGGGAAGAGAAAATATTAAGTTTACCAATAATTCCTCGACCTCTTTTAAAGAGCTCTATTTAAACTTGAATAGGAATGCCTTCAGTTCTCCTTCCACTTCTTTTTTTAAAGAGTCACTAATATTGGGCGGTTTTGAAAAATTTGACTTTAAAAATTTTGGTGGAATTGAGATTCTTTCAATTAAACACGGAGGAGAAGAGATAAGGGAGAATCTCAATTTCATAAGACCTGATGACGGAAACAAAGATGATAGGACCCTTGCTATCCTGAACCTTTCCTCTCCAGTTTTACAAGGGCAGACTGCCTCCTTTGAAATTGAATTTTTAACCAAGTTTCATGAGAATGGCAATTTCTTTCTTTTTTTCAACTGGTATCCTAAAGTCTCTGCCATTGAAGAGAAAGAAGGGAAGCTTGTATGGAACTTCCAACAGTTCCATTACCTCTCGATTCCCAATTCCAATTTTGCCAGTTATAGAGTTGAAATAACTGTTCCAAGAAATTTCAGAGTGGGAGCAACTGGCTCAAAAGTCTTTGAAAGGAAGATGGGGAAAAAGAAAACAGTTAGATTCTTTGCAGAGAATGTAAATGATTTTGCTTGGGTAGCTTCCCCATCCTTCCTTGAATACAAAGACGCATTTATTCCTGAAAAGGATTTCACTCTACATGAAATTAAAGAACTTAAAAAATTAGAGGACTCAGATGAATTAAGAAAGAAAATAGAGATATTATTGCTTATAAGACCTGAGGGGAAGCTATATAAGGAAAGATATTTTAAAGCTATAAAAGAAGCTATAAGATTTTACTGGCTTAATTTCTCAAAATATCCCTATGCAAGTATAACTTTTGTTGATTTCCCTCGAGTAAATGAAAAAATCAGGTTTTTGTCTCCTGCTCTAATCTTAGGCAACCACCCATTCTTTTCTCCTGAAGATTCCTTAAACTTAGAGAGAATGATTTCAAGGAAACTTGGTGAGCAGTATTGGTGGAACATTGTTTCAAGTGATGGAACTTCAGAATCATGGCTCGGGGACGGACTCTCTTCCTATCTTGAGCATTTTTTGCTGAAAGAGGTCTTTAATGAACCAGTTATTTACAAGTATTTATCCTTTGTGCCAATCCCATATGTTGAACCTCTGGATTTGCCTCTCTTCGGTTTCTATTTTGTAAAAGCAAGGGAGAGGGTTGAAACTTCGTTAGTTCTCGAGTATTTGCAATCTGCCAAATTAGATCCTTTATCAAAAAAAAACTGGGAATTTGCGAGTTTTGATAGCTACAGAGTAAACACAAAAATAAAGCCTGCATTAATACTTCTTACCCTTGAAAAGAACTTTGGGAAAAAGAGGCTAATGGCATTTCTGAGGAATTATTTTAAGAAGTATGCCTTTAAAAAGCCAGATATTAAGGATTTTCTTAACATGGTGGAAGCTGAAATGGGAATAAAGGCAAGAAGGCTCTTTGAGTTTTTTCTTTCAAGAAGAGAATCTGTAGATTTTAGTGTTGTGGAGGTAAAGAATTTGGAGCTTAAAGAGAATGGGAAGAATCTCTTCCTTTCATCGGTTCTTATTGAGAAAAAAGGTGATCTTGTATTTCCTGTGGATATAGAGATTTTATTTGAGAAAGGGGATAAGGTTATAGAGAGATGGGACGGGGAAGGGAACTGGAAAAAGTTTGTTTACAGGAGTGAAAAAAAGATGGAGAAAGTTTTAATTGATCCCCATAAAAAGTTTCTTCTTGATGAAAATAGATTCAACAATTCTTTCTTTTTGAGAAGGAATAAAAATGCATTCTTGAAAGCTCTGACCCTATGGCATGGATTGATTGAAGAGTTCTTCCACAATTTATCTTTCTTCATATAAAATAATGTTATTGGATAATATTAATTCAATTCTTGAAATTCTAAAGTCGGGAAGGAGTGTTTTAGAGAAAATATATATAAAAAAGGGTAAAAGAGGTGGGAGAATTGAAGAAATTATATCTATTGCTAAATCAAAGGAAATTCCGATAAGCTGGGTGGAGGAAGAAATTCTTGAAAAAATTTACTCAAAAAATAGAGGAATAGTTGCTAAGGTGAGCCCCATCTCCTTTTGTGATCCTGATGAAATTGTCTCCTCTTCAAAGAATCCTTTTATTGTCATCCTCGATGGGATTGAGGATCCGAGGAATTTTGGAGCGATTATAAGAACATCTGTTTCAGCGGGTGTTGATGGGATAATAATAAGAAAGGTTCGTTCAGTGGGAATAACTCCTGTTGTGTATTCATCTTCTGCGGGAATGGTAGAGCACATGAAAATAGGTAGAGTCACAAATATTCCAAGATTTTTGGATGAGATAAAAGAAAAGGGGATATGGGTTGTAGGAGCTGAGAAGGATGGAAAGGATTTTTATTTTTCCTTTGATTTTAGAAAACCAATTGCTATTGTTTTTGGCTCAGAAGGGAAAGGGCTTTCCAGGCTTGTAAGGGAGAGATGCGATGCCATACTGAGCATACCCATGAAGCCAAATGCTCAATCTCTTAACATATCAGTGGCGGTTGGGATTTTTCTGTTCGAAGTTTTGAGACAAAGGGAGTTCGGAAAATGAAAAGAATATTAATCTCTATTTTATTTATATCAAAAATTGTTTTTTCTCAGAGTTTTGTTGAGGATTTGAAAAGAGCGATTGAGCTTGGAAACCCTGAACTTTATTCAGGGCTTTTTGTTGAAAATCAGAGAGAAAATGAGAAGAACTGGTTTGTTGAAAATATATTGAAAAGAGGGGTGAAAGGGGTAGAGGTTATTGAGCCATATTTCTCTGTGGAGGGAAATGTTAAAAAAGGAATTGTCCAGCTACTTCTTAGCTATGATTTTGAGAGTGAGCTGCAGGTTTGGGAAGTCTATATGGATGATGGAAAAATAACTGAGAAGAGAGTTATAAAAAGGCTGCCTGAGCTATACGAAGTCAAAATCCCTTCTGAAAGGGTTGAAAGGGTCAAAGAAATTAATGTTATCTCCCAGGACATTGAAGTTTCATTTAAAGATGCCATTGTATTCTGGGATAACCTTCCTCAAGGTAGAAACACTTCAATTATAGTTTATGGAGAAGGGTTTCTTCATTTTTCTCCTTCTTCCAGAGAAGAAAAACACCAGATAAGTGTCCACTTTGGAGGTTCAGAAATATTAACTCCTGTAAAATGGTTGTATGTGAGGTTTTCACCGTTAAGTATCGGTAAAAACATAAAAATTTCAGAGCCAGTCAGGATAAAATCTCCTCCTGAACTGTTTTTGAAGGCATCTGAAATTTTTTCTAAATTTTCCACCCTTTCTTTTTCTATGGAATTACCTGCCTTCAAAAAAACATTTTTTACATTGCCCTCACCACAAGAAATATTGATAGAGTCAATCGAGGGTAAGCTGGGAGAATTTACTTATAATTATTCATCCCTCCTTGAGGAAAGCATAACCTTCATGGACAGAGAAAAGGAAAAGATTCTTTGCCTTTACTCTCCCAATGAGGAAGGGATAAGGATTAAATTCTCTTCTACTTCTCTCTGGGACCTTATCCATGAGGACATCAATCTGGAATTTGAACCGAGCAATGAATTTTTAAAAGTAAGTGCAAAACTTACTCTTGAAGCAAAAGAAGATGGCATAGACTCTCTCTTCTTGAGGCTTAATAGCTATATGGAAGTTTCAAGTATTTTAGAAAACAATTCGCCAATACTTTTTATGAGAGATAGCCAGGGTCTGATCAGTTTATTTTTATCAAGGAAGTATAAAAAGGGAGAAAAAGTTAAGATAGCTCTAAATTATTCTGGGAGGATTTACGGGGAGATAGAGCTTGTTGATATACAGACTGAGAAGAAACCATCTCCGAGAAAAGTTGGTAAGGAAAGGAAGTTAAGGGATAATTTTTCAATTCTTCAATCAAACAGAAAAGAGCCATTTTATCTTTACAGTTACACATCTTTGTGGCATCCTCTAAGAACTGAATGGGATTTCTTCACTGCAAATATTACTGTTAAGGTTCCTTATGGTTTTACAGCAATTTCCAATGGTGAACTCGTCAAAAAAGAAGGGAGCACTTTCTTCTGGAGGGAAAATGTCCCTGTGAAGTATCTCTCTGTTGTTATAGGAAGATTCTACTCCTACACAGATTTTGATAGTAAAATTCCGATAAAGTTCTTTGCTCCAATGGATTCAGGCTATCCTGATATAGATTTTAAAAGGATAAAAAGCATATTGAATTTCTTCTCTTCTCTTTACGGAAATTACCCTTTTGAAAAACTTTACATCGTAAAAAGAAAATGGCAAACCCTTGGTGGGCACAGCCCTGCTTCCTTTGTGATTCTAAATACTCTCCAGAGGGGTCTGATTCCAAAAAGTAGTCCTGGGGACCTCTCATCTGAGGTAAGAGAGTACTTCCTTGTCCATGAGATTGCCCATCAATGGTGGGGGAATATTGTTACAGGCAGATCCTACAGAGACATTTGTATTCCTGAGGGAATCTCTCAGTTTTCAACTTTCCTTTATATAAAAGAGATTTATGGAGAAAAGGTTTTCTATGATATTATAAGGAGAATTATTGGATGGATAAATAAGAAATCAAATGCAGGCTCAATTTCTCTCGGAACAAGAATAGGACATTTCAATGATGACGGAGATGCTTTTCTTGCGGTTGTTTATGATAAGAGCGCTCTTGCTTTCTATCTTCTTGAGAAAATTATTGGGAAGGAAGTTTTGTTAAGTGCTCTAAAGGATGTCCTTGAAAATTATTCCACAAGGGATATTACAATTGGCGAGCTTAGAGTAATTATTGAAAAGAAAGCTGGAAAGGATCTAAGAAAGTTTTTCTCTGCATGGTTTTACAACTACACTCTTCCTGATATTGAAGTTTACTGGAAGATTGCAAAATTGAATGGTATCCAGAACCTGATTTTAAAAATTGTTCAAAAAGGGGATGTTGAGTTTGTCTTCCCACTTCCCATAGAGTGGAAGGATGAAGGGGAGAAGAAAAGAGAAGAGATTATTGTTTCTGAAAAGGAGACTACCTTCCAATTTCAGGTGAAAGGGAAGGTAAAATCCTTAAAAGTAAATAGTCCAAAGATAATACCAGGGAATTTCAAGCTCATTAAGGAATAGCTACTCTTCTATTTTATATTTCTTTAGCATTTCACAAAAAGTGGATGGCTTCAAACCCAATATTTGAGCTGCTTTTCTCTTTACCCCCTTTGCCTCTCTCAGTGCCCTTATCAAAAGCTCCCTTTTGAAATTTTCAATCTGCCATTTAAAATCTGTAGGACCATTATCAGAGCTAAAGAAGTTGCCAGGGAAACTCTTTTCTTCAATAAGATAGGATAAATCCATGGGTTCAATTTTCAACTGCTCCATTGGATTGGGATTTACAATTGAATCAGGCAAATCCTCAACTCTTATATTTTTCGATTTTGTAAGAACCACAGCCCGCTCTATGCAGTGCTCCAGTTCCCTTACATTCCCTGGCCACCAGTATTTCATCAAAACTTCCATAGCCTCAGGTTCTATTCCTTCAATCTCTTTCTGATTTTCTTCAGAATACTTTTTTATGAAGTGCTCAACAAGAAGAGGGATATCCTCTTTCCTTTCCCTTAGAGGAGGAAGGTCAATTTTTATAACATTTAATCTATAGAAAAGATCTTCCCTGAAGGCTCTCTTTAAGACAGCTCTCCTCAAGTCAATATTAGTCGCAGCAATTATTCTTACATCTACTTTTATTACCTCTGTCCCTCCCAATCTCATAAACTCCTTCTCCTGCATAACCCTCAAGATTTTTGCCTGAGTTTCAAGATTGAGGGTTCCAATTTCATCAAAGAAAATAGTTCCTTTATTTGCAACTTCGAAGAGTCCTTTTTTATCAGAAATGGCTCCAGTGAAAGAGCCCTTTACATGACCAAAAAGATTGCTCTCAAGAAGGTCAGGAGGCATGCTTCCTGAATTTACTGCAACAAACGGATATTTTGCCCTGGGAGAAAGCTGGTGGATTGCCTTTGCTACTAACTCTTTCCCAGTGCCACTCTCGCCCTGAATTAGAATTGTGCTCTTGGTTGGAGCAACGAGCTTAATAAGCTCGAAAACTTTTTGGATGGCAGGGCTTTTTCCTATTATGTTCTGGAAATGATACCTTCTATGGAGAGCCTCTCTGAGCTTTATATTTTCCTCCTTGAGCCTCCTCTTTTCAAGCCCCTCCTTAATTACATGAAGGAGTTCTTCATTCTTAAATGGTTTCTGGATATAGTCATAAGCCCCCAGCTTCAATGTGGCGATTGCTGATTCAACGGAAGCGTAGGCAGTCATAATAATGACTATGTGATTGGGGTCTCTCTTGAGAATTTCCTTTAATATTTTTACCCCATCACTTCCTGGAATCATGAGATCAAGGAGAGTAAGACTAAAATTGTTTTCTTCATGTTTGGCTAAAGCTTCCTCCTCTGTGGAAGAAATTTCAACTTCAAATCCTTCTGAACTCAGGAGCCTTTTTAGAACATCCTGTATTACGGGTTCATCATCGATTATATGAATCCTTTCCTTCATGGTTTATTTTTGATTATAAATTTTATTGGCTATGTCTGAAAAATTTGCAGGGAGAATTATTGTGAATGTTGTCCCTTTTCCATAATCACTTTCCACGGTAATATCTCCGTTATGCTCCTTCACAATCTGGTAGCTTATTGAAAGCCCAAGGCCTGTCCCTCTTCCATAACCCTTTGTGGTAAAGAAAGGTTCAAAAATCCTTGTCAGATGCTCCTTTTTGATCCCTATCCCGGTATCAGAAATTCTAATCATTATGTTTTTTTCTCTCCTTTCAGCTTCAACTTTCAATGTTCCTCCTTCAGGCATAGCATCAATGGCATTAGATATAATATTAAGAAATACTTGCTGGAGTTTGTCAAGCTCTCCCCAGATTTCAATATCATCAGGAATTTTTATCTGGGAATTTATGGATTGTTTTTTAATCCTGTAATCAAGAAGAGTAAGGATGTCATTTATACAGTTTTTAAGGGGGAATTTCTTAATTTGCCCTTTCTCACCCCTTGAAAAGCTTAATAGACTTCTCACCATCTTTCCAACCCTCTCAATCTGTGCCTCTATCTTCTCTGCAATTTCTCTGTCAGCACTGTTAGCAGAGGATTTTAAAAGAAGTTGAACATAACTTGAAATACCTGTTAAGGGAGTGTTTATTTCATGGGCAATTCCAGCAGTGAGAAGTCCTAAAGATGCCAATTTCTCTGAAATCATAAGTTGATTTTCAATTGTTAACCTGTCTGTTATATCCTCGAAAATAAAGATTGTTCCAAGATATTCGTTGTTACGGGTTAAAAGGGAGGATCTCAGAACCTCATAAATTTTTCTTTCTGAGTTAACATTTACAACAATCCTGCTCTGGAAAGGATAGTATTCCTTAGATGGGGTTGTAAAAAGCTGGGAGTAGATTGAAGGGTCAAGAACATCTCTTAAATGCTTCCCTATAGCCATATTACGATTTAGATTGAAAAGGGTCTCTGCAGTAGAATTCCAGCTTTTAACTCTTTCTTCCTCATCAACCACAACCACTCCAACTTTCAAATTCTCTATTATTTCCTCATTATATTCTTTCATCCTTTCCATTTCTTCAGCTCTTTTCCTCAGCTCTTCCCATAGCTGTGCATTCTCAGCAGCGAGAGAAACAAATGGGGCAATTGACTCAACAAATTTAAGCTCCTCCCTGTTAAGGGCTTTCCACCCTTCTTTTTTCCCAAGCCCTACCCAGCCCACAACCCTTTCCCCAACAAAGAGGGGTAATACACTTGAAATTTTCAGTTTCTCCAGTTCCTTTATATCCTCTTCTATGGTTAATTTTCCCCTTTGAATCTCCTCTATCGGGACAAGTTTTTTCTTTTCCAGTATCTTCTGGAAATTTTTTGAAAATGGGAAATCTTTTATTGAATCTTCTTCAACCAATCCAAATCTTCCATCCCTCAGAGATAGAAATAAATATATTCTGTCAATCTTCAAACTTTTTTCAAAAATATTTTTTATTGTTTCATGGAGTTCCTGCAAACTTCTAAGAAGGAAGTAAAATTTTCCTTCAAAGGGGAGTGCCCTCATCTTAGTTCTTGAGGAGAGTATTTTCTTGTAAATTAAATTCCTTAATGGATTGTAGAAAATTCCCATGAGAAAGATTATGATTAAGCTAAATAAAGAGTAAATGGAGAATTTTAGGGATAATAGATAGAAGATTATTAATAAAGGTGAGAGAGTGAGGATATGGGATAAAAATTTTCGAGTGTAGAGACCCAGATCCTCAACTTTCCATTTTGTAATTGCATGGGCTGTGGAGATGGGGATCAGAATTAGAAGAAAGGAGAGGAATTCCTGAAAATGGGATGGGTTATAACCAAGGGCAAAGGGGATTCCGTATAAAAAGGAGAAGGGAAGGCTCAAAGATATACCCGTTAGAATTATTCTGCTCTGATTTTTTGTTGGGAGATCTTTCATTTTACTCTGCTTCCAGATAATAATTGCAAATGCAAGAATTAGATAAAGGGAAAGCAAAAGAATCTCAAGTCTTTTCAGGAGGTAAAAAAGGGAGTAAAGGACATTGAGTACTTTATAGGGAAAGAAGTAGGAGTAAATATAGACTGAGATTAAGGCTATTGATGGGGTATAAATTGTCAAAAGTTTGATTGTTTTTTTTCTTCTTAACAAATTTTCAGGGAAAATTAGGATGAAA
>JBBIMS010000037.1:0-10321 GCA_037444285.1 Candidatus Aminicenantota bacterium
GAAAACCAACTCCTGAGACAACAAGAGCCATAACAGCAGAGAGAGGATCAAACTGAAAGGAGAGATTTATCTGAAGATTCGAGACAGAAATCCATTCGTAAAGAATTTTCTTTGTAGGACCCTGATTTAAAAGGAGAAAAAATGAGATAGTTGATAAAATAAAGGAAATGAAAACAGAGCCACAGGCTAAAAGGGAAACACCAATTTTACGAAGATACTTGCTGAAAAGGGGAATAAGGATTGTTGAGATGGCAGGGAAAATAGGAATTAACCAGAATATACCCTCTAACCTCATCCTTTTAGAATCCTCATCGTATCAACTTCCACATCCCCTTTAACCCTTGAAAGATTCAATATTATCGCAAGCCCAACAGCAGCTTCTGCAGCCGCAACAGTTATTATGAAGATAATTAGAATTTGAGATTTTAGATTTGGAGAGAGGGAAATAAGGAAAAGATTAATTCCATTAAGCATTATCTCAACAGACATAAAGACAAATATGAGGTCTTTTTTTGTAAAAAATATTATTAATCCTGCTATGAAGATAAATATTGCAATGGAAATAAAATAAATGCCCGGAATCAACTTTCCCTCCTTGCTATTACAATTCCTGCAACAAGGGCTGCAAGGATTAAAAGAGATGTGATTTCAAAGGGATAAAGGAACTCAGAGAAGAGAGAATTGCCAATATCTTTTAAACTTACTGGCGAGATTGGAGGAGGCATAAAACCCGTTAAATTTAATATGGGGAGCAGGATCTGAATACCAAAGACAATGCTGAGGATAATTGCAATCTTAGATGAAAAAGGAGATTTTCCCTTTTCCTTTTCTCTTACATCAATAAGCATTATTGCAAAGACAAAAAGAACCATTATTGCTCCAGCATATACAAGGAGCTGAATAAGGGAAAGGAATGGAGCTGAGAGAAGGGCGTAAAAACCAGCAATCCCTGAAAAGGAGAAGATAAGAGCAACTGCAGAATAGAGGGTGTTTTTTGAAAAGAGAATGTAAAATATGGGCAAAATTGTCAGCAGGCTAAAAATTATAAAAAATATATATTGCATTAGAAATCCAATTATATTTATAAGAATCCTCCTGTCAAGCTCATGGACTAAAGGCTCTAAAGATTGCCGATTTTTGAGGGTTGAAAAGGGAAGAGAGCCGTCAAATAACCTTCTTTGCCCTGAGCAAATTATTTTTGGAATTGATCTTTTAGAGGAGTTTCATAAAACCTTATCAGGCTTGACTGGATTGAGTTTAGACACTTACCTCCACCTCATCAACAAGTACCTCTATAGGAATTGGCTCACCTATAGACTGCCGAGCTTCTGTACGAAGTCAAATAGCGTCTTTTATATTATCTATTGCCTCTTCAATAGTATCTCCTTGAGAATAGCAACCTTTTTATGAATATCCCGAACATCCGTTGGAGAAGACCGAGTCCTTTGTCAACTGCTTAAAATCTTGAATTCATCTCAGAGCGAAGATCATCTATTCTCTTATTCAGGCTAATCTCCAGAGCATCTATTCTCTTCTCAAGAGATTTCTGCCCTTCCTCCAGCCTTGTAAGTCTTTCAACTATCTCCCTGTCCGTTATCCTCGGCGCTACCTCAACCCCCACTAAAATAGATGATAAAAGCATTGGTAAAAGAAAAAGCGTCAGAAAAATTTTCTTCATGTTTTAAGCACAACCTAACAATTTATCGAGTTTCAAGCTTTTCAAAGGAAAAAAGTGAATGCATGGGAAAAGATATTCTATGACCTCTTTCTAAATTTTTATTTTCAGCTTTGAGTTTTTAGCTTTCAGCTTTAACCTTTTAGTTTTTATCTTTGAGTTTTTCCCTATCTTGTCCTGAATTTTTGTATACGACCATTACCCCTATCAGCAACATACACATATCCAGAGCTATCTACGCTATTGCCCTTGGAAACCTAAACTGCCCATCCCCTTAACCTTCTGAGCCCATTTTGAAACAAATTCAAATATGTGTTCAGGTTGAGGAGGTTTCTCTTCCTTCTTCTATTTCTTAGAAAGCAAGAAATAAACCACTACTCCAGCTACCAATGCTCCACCAGCGACATATAGAAGGGTTTTTCCCTGTTTTTTTCGATGAGCCCTCTGCTTCCTTTCATCAAACATTTTATACTCAAAAAAGTTAATTTCCAATTAGCGAAAGAATGAGAAATAGCTAAAATTGAAGATATATTTCAGAGTTTGCAATTGCTTTTCTAAAATATATAATTTTCCAATATTTTCACTCATTGCTCTATCCAGAAGAAAGAGTTAAAATAAAAATTTATGGATTATATCAGGATAAAGGGAGTAACCCAGCACAACCTTAAAAATCTTAACATTGACATACCGAGGAATAAGTTTATTGTAATAACTGGTCCCAGTGGCTCAGGGAAATCTTCCCTTGCCTTTAACACAATATGGACAGAGGGACAGAGGAGATATATAGAATGTCTTTCAACATATGCAAGGCAATTTGTTGAAAACCTTGAAAAACCAGATGTTGAGGTTATAGAGGGGATCTCTCCTGCAATTGCGATAAATCAGAAAACAATCTCAACAAATCCAAGATCCACGGTTGGAACAGTAACTGAAATCCACGATTACCTCCGCCTCCTTTTTGCAAAAGTTGGAAAACCCCATTGCCCTGTTTGTAAAAGAGAGGTATCAAGACAAAGTCCCTCCCAGATCTGGGAGAGAATAAGAGAGAATTTTCAGGATAAAAGAATATCAATTCTTGCAACAATTGTAAGGGGAAAAAAGGGGGATCACAGGGAACTTCTTGAAAAATTTTCGAGAAAAGGTTTTGTTAAAGCCCGAATTGATGGAAAGATTCTTGATCTGAGCGATTCAATATATCTTGACAGGAATAAAAAACACACAATAGACATTTTTATCGACCAGTTAACCCTTAATCCAGTAAGGGAAGAGAGGGCTCGGGAATCTTTAAATCTTGCTCTGAAAATTGGAAACGGAACTCTAACTGTTATAGAAAGTGGGGGAGAGGAATTTCTTTTCTCAACAAAACTTTACTGCCCCAGCTGCGACATCGACCTTCCTGAGTTTGAACCAAGATCTTTTTCCTTCAATAGCCCATATGGTGCATGTAAAAGATGCGAAGGGCTTGGATGGCTTTCAACTTACAATGAATGGGGAGAGCTTGTCCTCACTGATGATATTTGCCCTGTTTGTAATGGTAGGAGGTTGAGGGAGGAGAGCCTCTCAGTCCTTTTTCTCGGAAAAAATATTCATCATTACTCAACAATTCCTGTTTCAGAGCTGAGAAGATCCCTTGATATAGAGTCCCTTGATAAAAAGGAGAGATTGATTGCAGAAAGAATAATAAAGGAGATAAATTCTCGTCTTGATGTAATGTTGAGGCTTGGTCTGGATTATCTTGACCTTAATCGTCCAACATCAACCCTTTCAGGGGGAGAGGCACAAAGGGTAAGGCTTGCTTCCACAATAGGTTCAAGATTAAGGGGGGTTCTTTATGTCCTGGATGAACCGAGTATAGGGCTCCACAATAGAGACAATGGAAAGTTGATCCAGATTTTGAGGGAGATAAGGGATCTCGGAAACACAGTTATAGTAGTTGAGCATGATGAGGACACAATAAGATCAGCAGATTGGATAATTGACCTGGGACCTGAAGGAGGAGAGAAGGGGGGTTATCTGGTTGCTCAGGGTGAACTTTTTACAATTCTGAAATCAGACTCCCTTACTGCTTCTTACCTTAGAAAGGATAAAATTATTCCCCTTCCTAAAAAGAGAAGAAGACCAAAGGGATATGTAGAGATAATAGGGGCTCAAGAGCATAATTTGAAAAATATAGATGTGAAGATTCCCCTTGGTGTTTTTGTTTGCGTTACAGGAGTCTCTGGCTCAGGGAAGAGTACCCTTGTTTTTGACATTCTATACAAAGCAGCTTCAAATTTTCTTTACAGATCCAAGGAGAAGCCCGGTAAATTCAAGGAAATAAAAGGGCTTGAGAATATTGATAAGGTTATAAATGTTGACCAATCACCAATTGGAAGGACGCCACGCTCAAATCCTGCCACCTATACTGAAATTTTCGGGACAATAAGAAAACTCTTTGCAATGACTCAGGAGGCAAGGGCAAGAGGTTACAGGGAAGGGAGATTCAGCTTTAATGTTAAGGGTGGAAGATGCGAGGTCTGCCAGGGAGCTGGAGTGAAAAAGATAGAGATGAACTTCCTTCCAGATGTTCTTGTTAAGTGTGACAGATGCGGAGGTAAAAGATATAACAGGGAAACCCTTGAAGTAAAGTATAAGGGGAAAAACATTTATGAATACCTTGAAATGACAGTTGATGAGGCTTACGAATACTTTAAAAATATTCCTTTCCTTAAAAGAAGACTTGATGTTATGAGGGCTGTTGGACTTGGATATATAAAACTTGGTCAACCTGCTCCATCCCTTTCAGGAGGAGAAGCTCAGAGGGTAAAGCTATGTAAGGAATTGGGCAGAAAATCCACTGGAAAGACCCTCTATATTCTTGATGAACCAACAACAGGTCTTCACCTTGATGACATAAAGAAACTCATAGATGTTCTTTCTCAACTTGTTGAAAGAGGAAATACAGTGATTGTTATTGAACACAATCTTGAGGTTATAAAATCTGCTGACTGGATAATTGACCTTGGACCTGAGGGAGGAGAGGAGGGAGGATATGTGGTTGCAGAGGGGACACCTGAAGAGCTCGTTAAATTGGATTCGTCCTTTACAGGTCTGGCATTGAAAAAGGTTATGGACGGAAGAGAATGGGCATAAGGTCAATAGAAAACAATGATGTTGCAAAAAAGATAATACTCGGAGCTCTCAAAAACGGAAGACTTTCCTATTCCATTATACTTAAAGGGACAGCTTCTGATACCTATTTCATGGCAATTCAAATTGCAAAAGCCCTCAATTGTAAAAACCCTGAGCCTGATTCCTGCGAAAGGTGCGATTCGTGCCTGAAGATAGAAAGGAATGTCCATCCTGATATAATTCTCGAAGAACCCGAGGGCTCATTTATAAAAATCTCCCAGATAAGAAGGTTAATTGAGATAGCTTCGTTGAGACCAATGATAGGTAGAAAAAGGGTTTTTATAATTAAGGAAGCAGAGAAGATGAATGAGGAATCGGGAAATGCTTTTCTTAAAACCCTTGAAGAGCCTTCCCCCTATTCCCACTTCCTGCTCTTAACCAAAAATCCTGAAAAAATACTTCCAACAATAAGATCAAGATGTTTGCAAATTGATATTTTCTCAAGTTCAAAATCCTTTATAAAAAAATTTGTTGAAAGTGGCTTTAACGAAAGAGACGCTATTTTTTTTTCCATAATTTTCGAAAATGATTTCGAGCTTGCTCTTTCGGTTGATATGGAAAAAATTCTAAAAAGAAGGGAGACAGTATTTAAAATTATAAGGAACATAAAAGAGGGGGATTATCTAAATGCCCTTGATTCATTACTTTCTGAGATTGAAAGAGGTAAAAATGTTCCAAGAGCTGAATGGAATGAAGATATTGACCTTTTCCTCCGAATAATTCTTACAATTATTGAAGATCTGATAAAATTGAAGCATGATGAATCAACTTATTTTGCTAATATTGGACTTCTTGACAAAATGGTGGATTTAAAGGGAAGATTAAAATTGGAGAATCTGTTAAAATTGGTTGAGAGGATAGATTTTTTGAGAAAAACTCTTGAGAGAAATGTCAATCAATCTCTCTTTCCATACATTCTTTTTGTGGAACTAAAGGAAGGCTTAAATGATAAAGGTTCTGATTGAACTTGAGGAATCTGGAAGAACTGTTTGGGCAATAAGTGAGGAAGACCTAAAAATTGGTGATAGAGTCTTTGTTCCTAACGATATGGGTGGTGAGCTGGGAATAGCTCTTGTAATCTCTCAAAAGACGGGAGAGAAGGATGAAAATCTGGTTAAAGTAAGAAAGGCTAAGGATGAGGAAATAGAAAAGATAGAGAGGAAAAGAGGAAGGGAAAGATACGCTTTCAATTTCTGCCTTGAAAGGATAAAGGCAAGAGGACTCCCTATGAAACTTGTTAAGGTAAAATTCTTTCTCAATGAGAGAAAGGGAATGTTTTACTTCACAGCAGATGGGAGAATTGATTTTCGTGAGCTTGTGAAGGATCTTGCAAAGGAATTCAAAATGAGAATTGAGATGAGACAGATAGGAGTCAGGGATGAAGCAAAGATGACTGGAGGGATAGGGATCTGCGGAAGACATCTCTGCTGCTGCTCCTTTATGAGACTTTTCGAACCAATAACCCTTCAGCAGGCAAGAAATCAAAACATAAATGTAAATCCCCTTAAAATATCAGGTCTCTGCGGAAGACTTATGTGCTGTCTCAGTTTTGAAGAGGAGGGAGGAAGAATTTACGCTGATGAGGAAGCTCTTGTGGGGGATGATGGAATTAAAGAAGATATAAATTCTGGAGGTTAAAAAGATGTTCAAAAAATTCATTTTAGTTTTAACTTTAACTTTTTTATCAATGGGAATTCTCATTCCACAAACATCAAAAAAGCATAAAATCTACATAACCGTTGATATGGAGGGAATTGGGCCTGCTGTAAGTCAGATCCAGACAAGACCTGGAGATTTGGAGTATGAGAAGGCAAGGAAGTGGCTTACATCAGAAGTTAATGCTTGCATTGAAGGGTGTTTTGAAGCGGGTGCAGGTTAGATAGTTGTTGCAGATTCCCACTGGAACGCCCAGAATATATTGCCCGACGATCTAAACGAATCTGTCTATCTTATAAGGGGATTTCCAAGACCAATGATGCTGATGGAGGGAATTGATAGCTCCTTTGATGGAGTGATGATTATAGGAGCCCATGCAAAGGAAGGAACGGCAGGAGCTGTTATTTCCCATACAGTCTGGGGAACAAAATTCTTTGACATAAGGCTCAATGGAATGTCTGTTTCTGAGACCCTTCTCAATGCAATAATTGCGGGAGAGTATAATGTTCCTGTTATCTTTGTTGCTGGAGATCAATTCATAACAGAAGAAGCAAAGAAAACCTTAGGAAATGTGGAAGTTGTTGTGACAAAGGAATCCATAGGATGGCTATCGGCAAGGACAAGGCATCCAAAAAAGGTTTATGGGGAAATAAAAGAAAAGTGCAAAATTGCTGTTTCAAGAATAGGTAGTTTCAAACCTTACAGGATTAGCACCCCCATAAAGATGGAAATTGTTTTTAAGAATACTTATGATGCAGAATCCATTTCATTTCTTCCTGGTTTTAAAAGAATTGATGGGCATACTGTCCTTTTTGAGGCGAAAAATGTAAAGGAAGTCTCCGGAGTAATCGCAGGAATTTTCAGCATAAATACAAGATAAAAAATATCCTTTATTCTGGCTTTGCTTTTATTTTCGCTGTATCTCCTTCTTTCTCTACCCAGACAACAACCGATGAGCATGAAAATTTCTTTCTCAGAGTATTGACCTGCTGGGATATATACTTCTCAAATTGTTCAAGACTTACAGTTTTCCCTCCTATTTTCCCAGAGTTATTTACAAAATCCTGATATAGTTTTTTAAGCTCCTCCCTTTCACTTCCCGATGAAAATTTGAAGAATTGTCTTGTCTGAGGAGAGGCAAAGGCTTTCCCCCCTTCCCTTCTCATATTTAACCAGCCTTCCTCCCTCTTTTTCATCTGTTTTTCCCACAAAGACTCATATGTTCTAAATCTCTGAACAATTTGATTCAAAAGAAATTGTAAACCGTAACTCATCAAGGTCTTTCCAGTGAGACTGTTTATTTCTTTCGAAATCTCATCATGAAGCTTAAGGGGCGGAAGCTTTTCAAAACCTGCGAAATAATTTTCGTATTTTACTCTCAAATCTTCAATCTTCTCCCTTAGAATTTTCAGCCTTTCAGTTAAATCTTCCATCATTTTATCCTGTAAAACCAGAAAAGAAATAGCCAGAGCTCCACTGCAAAGGGGACCCTCTTACCAGCAACAAGGACATCAAGGCTCTTGAAATCCTTTACGAGATTAAAAAGCTCAAAAAGCTCCTCAACCTCATCAGTTCCGAATGTGGCATAGTGCCTTTTGAATTTTCCCTCTCCCTTCTCGTAGTAATATTTTGAATGGGATGCCTTTTCACAAGCCTTTGAATACTCTTCCTTTTCCTCATAACCAAAGGAAATTGTAATTGTGAAAGGAGGCTTGTAATCGGGATCAATAATCTCCTTTAATCTTTCTTCATAAAGCTTCTCATGAATTTTTTCATAAGGCATCTGGCTCATCTCTATAATTATAGCATTAAACTATGAACATGCAATCTCCGTAACTGAAAAATTTGTATCTTTTTTCTATTGCCTCTGAGTAAGCTCTCTTTATCAATTCCTGGCCTGCAAAGGCTGAAACAAGAATAAAAAGGGTTGACTTGGGAAGATGGAAATTTGTAAAAAGTGAAGATACAACATTGAATTTGAAGGGTGGGTATATGTAAAGGTTTGTGAAAAAGCCACCTCTTTTAATTTTTCCATTTTCACAGGAGGACTCAAGGGCTCTGACAACAGTCGTTCCAACTGCCACTATCCTTCTTCCACTCCTGAGCCCATCCTCTATTTTTTCACCAGAATCCTCTCCAATGAAAACAAACTCTTCTCCCATTTTATGTTTTTCTATCTCTTTCACTTTTAGAGGTCTGAAGGTTGCCTCTCCCACATGTAATGTAACTTCAACAATCTCAACTCCCTTTGCTGAAATTTCATCAAGGATTTCCTTTGTGAAATGCATTCCTGCGGTTGGTGCTGCAATAGAGCCATTAATTTTTGCCCATACAGTTTGATAAAACTCAAGGTCTCTCTCCCTTAAAGGATCTTTTCCTTTATCTCTTTTTATGTAGGGTGGAAGAGGAGCATAACCAAAACTCCTCAAATATCTGTAAAACTCGTCCCTTCCAAGGGGAAATTTTAAATATCTCCTTCCCCATTCCCCCTCATCTAAAACTTCTCCCTCTGCTGAAATCTCAATAAATTTGAATTTCGTTCCTTTCTTCAACCTTTTAGAAGGCTTGCATAGCGTCTCCCATAAGCCATTTTCAAGCTCTCTCAAAACTAATATTTCTATCTTCCTTCCATTCCCATCCATCACAAAAAACTTAGCTGGAATTACTTTTGTATTGTTAATAACAAGAATGTCATTCCTTTCAAGAAAAGATGGAAAGTTTTTGAAGTTTTCGTGGATTATCTTTCCCGTTTTCCTTTCAACAACCATCATTCTTGATGAGTCCCTTTTATCCCTTGGAAACTGGGCTATAAGTTCCTTTGGAAGTTGAAAATCGAAAAGGGAAATGTCCATTTCAGAACAATTTATTTTGTTTTCCTGGTTTTAAACCAAAATGCCTGTAAGCCTTCTCTGTTGCAACCCTTCCCTTCTGGGTCCTTGTTATATAACCTTCCTGGACAAGGTATGGTTCATAGATCCCTTCAATTGTTTCTCTATCCTCGTTAACTGAGGCAGAAATTGCATTTATCCCAGCAGGACCTCCATTGAATCTCAAGATCAAAGTTCGAAGAATTTTCCTATCAACCTCATCAAAACCAGCGCTGTCAATTTGGAGCTTTTCAAGGGCAGAAAGGGTCAAATCAAGAGTAATTCTTGAGCTGGAGCTTACTTCTGCAAAATCTCTCACCCTTCTAAAAAGCCTTATTGCAATCCTCGGTGTCCCCCTCGACCTTTTACCAATTTCAAGGGCTGAATCATCATCAATCTCAACTCCAAGAATCTTTGATGTTCTTTTGACAATTTTACAAAGCTCCTCAGGAGTGTAAAAACCGAGATAATGAATTATTCCAAATCTGCTTCTCAAAGGTGATGAAATTAGGCCTGCTCTTGTTGTAGCACCTATGAGAGTAAATTTTGGTATGGATAATTTGTAAGTTCTTGCAGATGGACCCTGACCCACAACTATATCAAGAGCAAAATCCTCCATTGCAGAGTAAAGGATTTCCTCGACAGATGGATGCAATCTGTGGATTTCGTCGATGAAGAGAATCTCTCCTTCATCAAGATTTGAAAGTATTGCTGCAAGATCCCCTCCCTTTTCAATGGCAGGACCAGAGGATGTCTTCATGGGAGCTTTCATTTCATAAGAGATTAGATAAGCAAGGGAGGTTTTTCCAAGACCAGGTGGACCGTAAAGAAGAACATGGTCAAGGGGCTCACCCCTTTTCTTTGCAGCTTCTATAAAAACTTTAAGGTTCTCCTTTACAACTTCCTGGCCAATGAACTCGTCAAAGGTTCGAGGTCTTATGTTTTTTTCAAA
>JBBIMS010000038.1:0-10192 GCA_037444285.1 Candidatus Aminicenantota bacterium
ATATTGGATTGGGAGCATCCTATATGGCTTTGCAAATGTGGGAAAGGGCAATAGAGGCTTTAACAAGAGCTACTCAAATAGAGCCGAAATTGGCAGAGGCACATTTTTTACTTGGCCTGGCTTATCTCGCAAAGGAGGATATACCTTCAGCAGAAGAAGAATACAATATCCTTAAAAATTTGAAAAATCATGAGCTTGCTGATAAACTTTATTCTCAAATACAATATCTCAAATATAAATTTCAGTAGAGAGTTTATACAGATTATATAGCATTTGATAAAACTCTTAAAATTAAAAAATATTTGCAATCTACCCTTTGCGACAAATATTTCATTCTGTTATTATATTGATGATGGAAACTTCTGTTTTAAAAGAATTTCTCTTAGTTCTTGGTTTCTCAATTGTTGTATTTTTCATAAGTAACAAGCTGAAACTTCCTGCAGTCGGAGGATTCCTGACAACCGGACTTCTTATAGGTCCTTCAGGTCTGGGCTTAATCTCAGATCCCCACAGAATTGATCTTCTGGCTGAGATAGGGGTAATGCTACTTCTGTTCACTGTTGGAATTGAATTCTCCATTGAGAAGCTGAAAGAAATGAAAAGAAGTTTCTGGTTAAGCGGTTTTCTCCAGATTATTTTAACTATCTTTTCCACTTTTTTAGTACTCTCAGCCTTAAAATTCCCTGTTACTGAAGGGATTTTTTATGGATTTCTAATCTCTTTAAGCTCAACAGCTCTTGTGATTAGAATTCTTTCAGAGAGGAAAGAAATAGACTCTCCTCAGGGGAAACTATCGGTTGGAATCCTTCTTTTCCAGGATCTTTCATTTGTTCCAATGATAATCCTCACTCCTGTTCTTGCAGGGAAACTCTCCCTATCATTCAATACTCTCATCACAAGATTTTTATTGGGAATCCTTTCAGTTTTTCTAATAATCATAGTTGCAAGAAAAGTCATGCCTTACTTCCTTTATCTCATTGTAAAGACTAAGGTAAGGGAAGCCTTCCTCTTTTCAACCCTTTTTGTCCTTTTAGGGATGGCATTTATCACGAGCTATTTCGGTTTTTCCCTTGCCCTCGGTGCATTCATTGCCGGGCTAATCCTCTCAGAGTCAGAATATAGTCATCAGGTTTATTCTGACATTCTTCCTTTAAAAGACCTTTTTAACAGTCTATTTTTTATTTCAATTGGACTCCTTCTTGATCTGAATTTCGCATGGAAGGAGAAATTTTTAATTGGAGGAGTTTTCATTGCAATTTCCCTTTTAAAAATAATTGTCATTTTTGCTGTAGTTAGATTGATAGGCTTAAACTCAAGGATTGCACTTCTCGTTTCATTAAACCTCTTCCAGATTGGAGAATTTTCCTTCCTCCTTTCAAAAATTGGTAACCAGTATGGGATGATATCCGAAAAAGTTTATCAGGTATTCATTGCTTCCTCAATATGCTCCTTTCTTGCAACTCCCTTTGTTATGCAGTTTTCTCCCTTAATTTTTGAAAAAGTTCTGAATTTCAAAAAACTCAGAAGCAAGCTATTCCCAATTGATGAGAAAGAAGCTCTAAAGCTAAAAAATCATGTAATAATTGCAGGGTTCGGACTGAATGGTCGTAATCTTGCAAGGGTTCTTAAAAGCTCAGGAATAAAGTATGTAATTATTGATATAGACGCAGAGCTTGTCAAGAAAGCAAAAAATGAAGAGCCTATAATTTTCGGTGATGTTTGGAGTTCTGAAATTCTCCATACAGCTGGAATAAAAAATGCAAAATTGCTTGTCATTGCCATCTCAGATCCAGTAATTACAAGGAATGCAGTAAAGCTTGCAAAAACTTTAAATCCATCGATCCACATAATTGTAAGAACAAAATATGTAAATGAAATAGATGAACTTTACAGGCTTGGAGCGGATCAGGTAATACCTGAAGAATTTGAGACATCTATTGAGATATTTGTTAGAGTCCTTGAAGAGTATCACATTCCAAGAAATTTAATAGATGCTCAGATCAAGGTAATAAGAGCAGAAAGATATGGAATGTTAAGGGGTATTTCCAAAACTCCACGCACCTTCCAGAAGATAACAGAAATTCTCACAGCAGGAACAGCTGAAACATTTTTTGTATCCTCGGATTCTCCTGCCTGCGGTAAATCTATTAAAGATTTAAATTTGAGAAAAGAAACTGGAGCAACAATAATAGCAGTGGTCAGAGGGGAAAAATCTTTCACAAGTCCTCCACCTGAATTTGTGATAAAAGAAGGGGACACACTGGTCATTGTCGCAAGCCATGCTGATATGGATAAAGCCTTCCTCTATTTGGAAGGGAAAGAAGTTTAAAATCCTACTCTTCAAACCTTTGTAACCCAGGAATTAGCTTCATCTTACCTTCTGCTTTATTTCCTTCCACTGAAACAATCACCTTGTAATCACCAGGCTCCAGAGGTAAATTTTCTGAGGTAAGAGATAATTCAAAAAGATTTATTCCCTCTTCACCCACAAAATCAGTCCTTTTGATGGGTTTACCATTTTTATCCAGAATCTCTATTACAACGGTCTGGGGCGATTTAAGATAGAAATAAATTGATGTTTCTGCTCTCTGAATTCCTCTTGATGAAACTATATTGGCGGGTTCTATTTCAAAGAGATGAAGAGCTTTTTCGTAAATCTTCTCATTGACGAATTTCTGAATAATATCCACCTTCAAAATATAAACACTCCTTCCATGAGTCCCTATAACAAGCTCATTATCCCTTGGATGAACAATCATATCATGGACTGGAGTGGTTGGAAGATTGTTGCAGAGGGAAAACCATGTCTTCCCTCTATCAATTGAAACATATACTCCTGGCTCTGTTCCAACATATAGAATATCCTTAGATTTTGGATCCTCTCTTATGACATTTATAGGTTCAGAAGGAAGATTTCCTACAATTGACTTCCATGTTTTTCCATAATCTTCGGACATGTAGAGATATTTCCCAAAGTCATCATCTCTATAACCTGTAAGAGAGACAAAAACTGTTCCTTCCTCGTATTGGGATGCAACAACTCTTGAAACCCATTTCTTCGGAAGACCCTGACCAATTCTTGTCCAGGAAACACCATCATTTTGAGTTACCCAGAGATTTCCATCATCAGTTCCAACATATATGAGTCCAGGCTTTAAAGGTGACTCAGAAATTGTTGTTATAGTTCCGTATGGAACATTACCCTGGGGCTGTGGGTTCGTTGTAAGATCAGGACTGATACATATCCAACTATCGCCTCTATTTAATGATTTGAAGAGTTTATTTGCTCCGTAATAAAGAGTAAAGGGGTTGTGGGGGGATATGAGGTATGGGGTCTGCCAGTTATATCTTAGGGGCGGCTCATTCAATTTTCCAGTAGGTTTTATTCTTTTTACGCTTCCATCCTTTTTATTTATTCTCGCAATGTTTCCAAACTGGGATTCTACATATACAATGTTTGAATCAAGGGGATCCACCTGAACATAAGCTCCATCCCCTCCAAAAAGGGATTTCCAGGGATCAGGAACACCATATTCGGGTTTATGATTGCTTGGTCCATAGACAACTCCATTGTCCTGTAAACCTCCATAGATATTGTATGGTTTTTCCATATCAACAGTTACTGTATAGAATTGACCTATTGGCAAATTGTTTATTTTCTGCCATGTTTTTCCTCTATCATAGGAGATATTTATTCCACCATCATTACCAAGAATTAATCTATCAGGATTTTTGGGATCTATCCATAATGCATGATGGTCTGCATGAACGCCTCTTCCGCCGATGCTCTTGAATGTCTTCCCACCATCATCTGAGGTCAAAAGAGGGACGCCCAGTATATAAATCTTATTTTCATTATCAGGAGAAACTCTTATATTTCCAAAATAATATCCATAAGAGTAATAGAAATTGTCAATATATTTTTCATTCATCTTCCTCCATGTCTCTCCTTTATCATCAGACCTATAAACCTCTGCTCCAACAACATTTGCTTCAAATAGGGCTCTATTGGCATCCATAACATACTGGACGAGCTGAGAAACTTTTAGCTCACCCCTTTTCACCATTGCGATTACAGATTCTCCAGTGTATTCCCTTGGAACACTGAACCTTCTCAAAAATCTATCGACAATCTTAGGGTCAATCTTAACAAAATCCTCATCTTTCATTTTCCTCAACTCTTCAATTGTCAATTCTCCTTCCTTCTTTTCAACAGGTCTTTGAGCCTGATTGTCAAGAAGAGCATAAACAACATTTGGATTTGAGGGAGAGACAGCAATGCCTATTCTTCCAACATGCTCTCCAACTGGAAATCCATTTGTGAGCTTAACCCAATTTCCACCACCATCCACTGATTTCCATATACCACTCCCTGGACCTGAGCCTGTAAAGTTCCATGCTTTCCTTATTCTTTCCCATGATGCTGCATAAAGAATATCAGGGTTTGAAGGATCCATAGCAACATCTATAACACCTGTTCTTGGATTAATGTCAAGAACCTTCTTCCAGCTTTTCCCTCCATCCACTGTTTTGTAAAGACCCCTTTCTTCGTTTTCAGTATAAAGGTGTCCAATAACGGCAACATAAACAATATCGGGATTTTCTGGATGAATTATGATTCTCCCTATATGATGGGAATCATTCAGTCCAACATTCTTCCATGTTTTTCCACCATCCTCAGATTTGAAGACACCAGTCCCAGCATAGGAGCTCCTGCTGCTGTTACTCTCTCCTGTCCCAACCCAGATAATCTCAGGATTTGAGGGAGAGACAGCAATATCCCCTATTGTAAAGGAAGATTCTGATTCAAATATTGGAATCCATGTTGTCCCATTATTCTCAGTTTTCCAGACATTTCCAGAGGCAACCGCAACATAAATTATAAAATGATTTCCTGGAGGAACTTCAATATCAGTAATTCTCCCTCCCATAAACTCAGGTCCTACTGACCTCCATTTCAAATTTTTGAATATTGATGTCTTTTTCATTAACTCATGCTGCTCCCAAGCTTTCAACCTTTCTTCATGTGGTGTGGCAGTTGTTTTTAAAACTTTCTTGCTCTGAGGTAGAAGAATTCCCAACGAAAGAATTAAAAGCAAAAAAACTAATAAACTTTTCTTCACCATACACCTCCAGATTTTTTACGAATATTTATTTAGATTTGTTTTTATAAATTTTCCTATTTTAGCAGTTTTTTAATATCGTTTTCAAAAACTTCTTTTTTCCTCGCTCCGAGATAGGAATTTACTATAACCCCATTACCATCAATCAAGACAGTGTAGGGAATCCCTTCGGTAAGACCACCATAAGCTGAAATAACATCCTCTGAGGCAATTAAAACGGGATAATTTATTTTAAAATCCTGAACAAATTTTGGAAGAACATCAAAGGGATTATCATCTACTGAGATGGAAAAAATCTGGACTTTATCCTTATAATCTGAAGCAAGAGAAACGAGTTCTGGTATCTCCATCCTGCAAAATCTGCACCATGTTGCGAAGAAATTTACTATTACGACCTTACCTTTGAAGTCTGAAAGCCTGTAAGTTTTCCCAGAAAGGTCCTGAAGGGAAAAATTGTAAGCCTTTTTTTGGGCATAAAAAGGGGAGATAGAAAGCAGGATAAAAAGGAAAATTATAAGGATCTTTCTCATCTCAAAACCTCCAAATTTTTGATTTAAATCATTGCTCTTCTCTTCAGTATCTCCCACTCAAGCTTGACATTCCTCTCAATTTCCTTCAGATCTTCCTCTGTTAGATGGGAGAATCTTCCCTGAAGCCTGAAATAATCCCTTACTGGAATCCAGTCGGGTTCAACATTTATTGTGTATTTGATCCCATTTTCAACTTCATAAAGGGGGAAAAGACCCGTTCTTACTGCGAGCCTTGCAATCTCAATTGTTAACTCAGGCGCCATCTTCCATCCAGGAGGGCAGGGAGAAAAAATATGCAGGAATCTTGTCCCTTTAATGTTTTTAGCCTTCTCTATTTTCCTTACGAAATCATCAGGGTATGCTATTGAAAGGGTTGCAGTGTAAGGAATTCTGTGGGCAGCCATTATCTCAACCATATTCTTTTTAGGTTCTGTCTTGGGGTGTTCAACTGGTGTTGTTGTTGTCCAGGCACCCTTTGGAGTCGCAGATGATCTCTGAATTCCTGTATTCATGTAAGCTTCATTGTCATAGCAAATATAAATTATATTCTCATTTCTCTCTGCTGCGCCTGAGAGCGCCTGAAGACCAATGTCAAATGTCCCTCCATCTCCTGCCCATGCAACAACATTGACATCCTCCATCCCCCTCATGTCCAATCCAGCCCTGATTCCAGAGGCAGTTGAAGCAGCTGTTTCAAAGGCACAATGGAAAAGGGGAACTCTAAGGGAAGAATATGGTAATGGTCCATCTATTACAGACCAGCAACAAGCTGGAAGAGAAATTACAGTTTTCCTTCCAAGAACTTTGAGGGCGAATCTCATTGAAAGAGCTCCGCCGCATCCAGGACATGCAAGATGCCCTGGTCTCATATTCTCTTCTTCAGGCAAAAAGAAGTTCCTCATCTCATCACTCCTCTCCAGAGGATATTCTCCTCCGGTTTTTCATTTCTTTCAGTATACTCAATTATCTCCCTTATTATCTCAGGTGTTACATCCCTTCCACCAAGACCTGTTATAAAGCCAAAGATGGGAGGTTTCTTTGACTCATTGTAAAGGGCAGATTTTACTTCCTGGAAGAATATCCCTCCTGCACCATAGGAAATGTTTCTGTCAATAACTGCCACTTTCTCAGCATCTAAAAGAACAGACTTTACATCCTCAAAGGGGAAGGGTCTGAAAAATCTCACTTTGAGAAGCCCTACCTTCTTTCCTTTTTCCCTCATCTCATCAATAACTGTCCTTGCTGTTCCTGTGACTGTTGAGGAAACAACAATTATGACCTTCGCATCATCGCACTTATAAGCCTCTATGAGCCCATATTTCCTTCCAAAAATTTCAAAGAACTCCTCATCTGCCTCCTTTATAACTTTAACAGCCCTCTCCATATCCTTTTGGAGTAAATATCTCATTTCCATGTAATAGTCGGGAGAGAGAAGTCCTCCAAAAGCCCTTGGATTTTCAATGTCAATCTTAATTTCAGGTGAGTAAGGAGGCAGATAGGCATCAACCTTAGATTGCTCTGGTATATCCACTGGCTCTGATGTATGGGAGAGGACAAAGGCATCCAAAACAAGCATCAGTGGTATAGAGACTTTTTCAGCAATTTTATAACCCTGTATTACAGAGTCAAGAACCTCCTGATTTGATTCACAGTATATTTGCATCCAACCTGTATCCCTCTGGGAAAGGGTATCATTCTGATCAGTCCATACAGACCATCCTGGAGCCATTGCACGGTTTATATCAGCCATAACAATGGGCAATCTTCCTCCAGATGCCCAGTGGAGGAGCTCATGCATGAGGGCAAGTCCCTGGGCTGATGTCGCTGTGAAAGCTCTTGCGCCAGCAGCAGATGCACCTATACATGCAGCCATTGCAGAATGTTCTGATTCAACCTTTATGAATTTGGCTTTAAGCTCTCCTGATGCACAAAACTCAGAAAGGAGCTCAACAACCTGAGTCTGGGGAGTTATTGGGTATGCAGCAATTACCTCTGCCTTTGAAACCTTAACTCCATAAGATACTGCATGATTCCCTGTTATTACCTTTTTCATCTTTCCTCCTCCATATCTATTACACTTCTTGGACATTCTTTAGCACAAACTCCACAACCCTTGCAATAATCGTAATTAACACTGTATTCATTCTCATTCTTAATTATTGAAACATCAGGACAGAATACCCAGCAATTGTCACAGGCATTGCACACACCGCATGAAAAACACCTTTCGCATTCTGAAATGAGGGCAGATTCTTTAAAAGCCTTCCATATCTCTTCGAAGTTTCCTACCCTTTTAAAGGGTTCAAGCTTTTCAGGCTCAATCCTTTCCCTCTTTTTGAAATAGTTTAGATTGAGCTTTTCAAACTCTACAGGTTTAACCTCTTCAACTGCAGGAAGGGGCTTTCCCATTAAGAAATGGTCTATTGCCATTGCTGCCCTTTTTCCAGCACCAAGAGCCTCAACAACTGTTGATGGTCCAGTCAGACAATCACCCCCTGCAAAGATCCTTTCAGATGATGTCCTTCCAAAATAATCTCCTTTAACCCCCCATTTTGTCCTCTCAAGACCCTCGAAGAATTCAAGTGCAACTCTTTCACCGATGGCTGTGATAACATTATCAATAGGGATTGTATATTCAGAACCCTTTATTGGAACTGGCCTCCTTCTTCCAGATTCATCAGGTTCTCCCAGTTCCATTTTTATACATTCTATTGCTTTTACTTTTCCATTTTCACTAATGATTCTGGAAGGAGCTGTAAGAAATTCAATCTCTATACCCTCTTCCTCGGCATCTTCAACTTCAGAAGGAATTGCAGGCATCTCATTTCTGGATCTTCTGTAGAGAATCTTGACATCAGCTCCAAGTCTGAGAGCGCAGCGGGCAGAATCAATTGCTGTATTTCCTCCTCCAATTACTACAACTCTCTTTCCGAGATCAACCTTTTCTCCTTTGTTTATTCTCTTAAGAAAATCAATTCCTCTAAGAACTCCTTCTGAATCTTCTCCCTCTACTCCCATACTTGTGGAAAGAGTTGCACCAACACCAACAAATACTGCATCAAAATCTCCTAAAACTTCATTGGGGCTATTTACTTTATGATTTGCAACAAATTCAATTCCCATCTCTTCCAGTTTTTTTAACTCTGCATCAAGTATATCCTTGGGAAGTCTATAGGATGGTATGCCATACCGGAGAAGTCCACCAAAATTAGATTCTGCTTCAAATATCTTTACCTCATAACCTTTCCTTCTTAGATGATAGGCACAGGAAAGCCCTGCAGGACCTGAACCAATTATCCCTATCCTCTCTTTTCTCTTAATTATCTCCCATTTATCTTTTATCTTAAGCCCATAATCTCCAAGAAATCTTTCTATGAAATGGATGGATATTGCTCTATCAAACTTATCCCTGTTGCAAGCTGTCTCGCAAGGATGATAGCATACCCTACCAGTTATTGAGGGAAAAGGGTTGTCTTCTTTTATTACCGTGTAAGCTTCCTCAAACCTTCCCTTAAGAATTAAATAAATATATCTCTGAATATTCTCATTGGTTGGGCATGCATGATTACAGGGAGGAATCTTATTCTTGTGAACAGGTCTGAAGGTTCTCCATGAACCTGTTTTATTGTAAAGGGTATCGGAAAGGGAAACAGGCATATAGGGAAAATCTTCAATTCTTTCAAATTTGATTATTCCCATCTTACCTCCTCGTAAGCATCCTTGGCAGCTTTTTTGTTATCCTCAAGCTTAATAGGAACATAACCCTCCATTGCCTTCAAAACGCTTTCAAGACTCACAAGTCCAGTAGCCCTTACAAAAGCGCCAAGGATAGCAGTGTTAACTATTGGAGCGGTTTTTGGACCCAGTCTGTATTTTATTGCAATACCTGATGCATCAACTACCGCAACTCTAAAATCAGAGAAATCTGGAAAATCCTTTGGACTCTTATTTGTGTTTATTACAATCCATCCACCCTTTTTTAAACCATCAGTAACATTTACAGATTCTATAAGAATCGGGTCAAGAACTATTATGTGGTCGGGGTTGTAAATTCTACATCTCAGATTTATCGGTTTTTCATCTATTCTCAAAAAAGCTGAAACAGGAGCGCCCCTCCTCTCAACACCAAACTGGGGGAAAGTCTGAACATATCTTCCTTCAGAAAAAAGTGCTGATGCAAGGATTTCTGAGGCAATTACCGCTCCCTGACCTCCTCTTCCATGAAATCTTATTTCTATCAATTTTTCCTCCTAAAACTCTATCTCCCTTATTCTGTGGGAGTGGCATTCTATGTTGACAGCTGCAGGCATTGAGGCAATGTGGCATGGATGGACCTCAATGTGGACTGCGAGAGCTGTTATCCTTCCTCCAAGCCCCTGAGGACCTATTCCAAGGTTATTTATTCTCTTAAGAAGCCTCTCTTCCATTTCAGCGTAGAAGGGATCAGGATGATGGGAACCAACAGGATTTCTCAAAAGAGCTTTCTTTGCAAGGAGAGGAGCCATTTCAAAATTCCCTCCAATTCCAACACCAACTATT
>JBBIMS010000039.1:0-6475 GCA_037444285.1 Candidatus Aminicenantota bacterium
GAAGCATTGTTAAATCCATTTCTAATGAAGGTCAGCTCAGCAGCCTTAAGTATCTTTTTCATTCTTTCTTGCTTTCTATCCATTTTCGACCACCAAGTCGAAAATTTTATTATTTTTTGACATTTATGTCAAGTTTTGGAAAAATTGACTTTTTTTATTATTCATGATAAAAATCTTTTTTAGGAGGTTATAGTGAAGAAGTTACTTATTTTTTTAATTATGGTTCTTTTTATATCTTCTCTTTTTCCTGCTTCCCTTTGCAAAAAAGGATAAGTATGATAAGTGGCTGAAAGAGGAAGTATTCCTTATAATAACAAGAGAGGAAGAGAAGGAATTCAAGGAACTAAAGACTGACAAAGAGAGAGAGGACTTTATTGCCATTTTCTGGGCTAAGAGAGATCCAACACCCCTTACTGAAGAAAATGAGTTTAAAGACCTTTATTACAAAAGACTTGAAAATGCAAATAAAACCTTTACCTACGGAAGCAGAAAAGGTGCAAAATCTGACATGGGAAGGGTTTTTGTGCTCCTTGGACAACCATCTCAGAGATACACAGATACATCAGTAAGGTCTGTATTAAGCGAGGGAGCAACTGCTTCCCAACCCGAGGTATGGGTCTATCCACCAATTCCAGAACTTGGAATTCTTGAGTCCATCAAGATATACTTTGTTGATCGAGGTTATGGTTATGAAATTGATGCTTCTCTAACATCTCCAAAGGTGATTCAACTTCTAATGGGTGTTCCTCAAAAATTTATAGTGAATCCAGGAATTAAAGAAGTTCCAAAATATCAAAAGAAATTCATAATCCCCTCAAACTCCTTTGAAGGGAAGAAAATTGAAGAAGCAATTTCAAGTGGAATAGAGAAAGAGGATATACCAATTGAGTGGAGGATCTATTTTGACAAGGCAATGAATGGCTCAACATATGTGACTATTCTTATTAAATACAACTCGAAGGAAAATCCCTTTAAAAAAGCTGTTGTATTTGGAAGGGTAAGATCTGAGGATGGGACATTTGAAGATTTTATGAAACAGACTGAGCCCTTGGTAGAAGGCGAAAATGGTCTCGTATATGCAGGTGTCCCGGCTATGCCCAAGAATTACAAGTTATATCTTGGACTTAAAGATAAGGATTCTGAAAAGTATACAATAAAAATTTTGGACATAGAGATTCCCAATTTCTGGACAGATGAGCTTGTGGTAAGTTCACCCATATTAACAGGGAATGTTGAGAATATTGGTATGGTCTCAAAGGAAGATGTAAGCACATTTATATTTGGGCAGTTCAGAGCAAATCCAAGATGGAATATGGTTTTTAAAAGAAGCGAGACCCTTAACTTCCTTTACAAAGTCTACAACTTTAAAACTGAAAATAAGAAATGTTCAATTTTGACTGAAATTACAATAAAGTCTGATAAGAAAGCATATCAACTCCCTCCTGATACAAATGAGATGGAAATTCCAGAGGGAGCGACTCAGGCTCTTGTAGGTGGATATCCAATTCCCCTCAATTTGATTGAGCCAGGAAAATATGAGCTGACAATAAAAATAACTGACAAAATTGCTAACATCTCAAAGGAAGTTAAGGCTGAGTTTGAAGTTGTAGAGTAGTTTTAGAAATTTGAGACTATTTTTTTACCTTTAAAGATAGATTCACCGTGATGAAAAAGCAAGAGAAGGTAGATTTACATATCCACTCCAACAAAAGCTCTGATGGTGATTTGAGTGTAGAGGAATTGATCGAGCTTTCCTCAGGGAAGCTGAGGGCTATTTCCATTGCTGACCATGACACTCTGGATGCTTATCCTGAAGCAGTTGAGATGGGAAAATTAAAAGGTGTTGAAGTTATACAGAGTGTTGAAATTACAACTCACTTCAATGGAAGGGAACTTCATATTCTCTCACCATTTGTAGAGAAGGAAGATCATATTTTAGAACTTCTCGAAAGATTGAAGTATGGAAGATTATTTCTTGCGGAAGAGAGGATAAAGAAGCTTCAAAAAATTGGATTTTCAATAAAAATGGAGGATGTCTTTTCCTATTCTCCCAATGCAATTCCTATAGGTACTTCAATTGCAAGAGTTTTATTCCTTAGCCAGCCTGATCATCCATTGCTAAAAAAATATCTTGATGAGCCTGCAAAGGCTCCTTACAGGTTTTACAAAGATTATTTTGAGCCTGGTGGACCTGCCTATGTTCCCTTTACCTATGTTTCCACAGAAGAAGCAATTGAAGCAGTAAAGAATTCAGGGGGTGTCCCTGTATTAGCCCATCCAGGAGCCTCTTTCTGCAAGGTTGGGAGAGAAGATCTTTTATATCTTAAGAGTAAAGGGCTTGAGGGAATTGAGGTATGGACATCCTATCATACCCCTGAGAAGAAAAATTTCTATTATGAACTGGCAAAGGAGTTAAACCTTGTTTCAACCCCTGGCTCAGATTTTCATGGAAGTATAAAACCTCATGTTCCCTTTGCCTCTGTTGAGGAAGGAGATTACAGTGTGGTTGAGATGCTCAAGGAAAGGAGAAAGAGGAATGGTTAAGAGCTTTCCCTGGATTGACCTTTTATTTTTAATAATAATACTTTATACTCTTTTAATGGGATTTTTAAAGGGATTCTTTAAGGAGCTTATATCAATTGCTTTTCTTGTTATTGGTTTGGTAGTTGCCATAAGATACTGGAAGGATCTTTCAAGTATTATTCGTCCAATTCTTGGAATAGGAATTATATGCGATTTTCTCTCCTTTTTCCTTATACTAATTGCCTTTATTATTTTAGGTTCGTTCATTGCCTTTGTTGTAAAAAAACTTTTTATAAAAGGTCCAATTAAATTTTTTGATAGAATAGCAGGTCTTGTCTTTGGAGGAATTAAGGGAATTTTTATTGTTTTGTTATTAATAATCATTTCCATTGCCTATCTTCCCGATTTGAAATTGATTGAAAGATCTGCCTTTGCCTTTTATTCCCTTGACATAACAGATTCCTTAGCCAAAATTTTCCCTTCGGAAATTTATAAAAGATATAAAGAAAATCTTGATAAATTTATAGCTGGAGGGGATAATGGCAAAAGAATTTAAGGACTTATCCATAAGGGAGAAGATGGAAATAATTGCAAAGGAGATGATCGAGTCCAATATTTATCTTAGAGAGGCTTTATCTGAGTTTGAAAAGATTTTTATTGAGATCGCTTTAAAGATTCAAAAAGGGAATAAATTCAAAGCATCAAAGATGCTCGGCATTCACAGAAACACCCTTGCAGGAAAAATGAATTCCCTTAAGATAAAGGCAAAGGGGTAGTTTTCAAAAGAGATTCTTTTTTAAATATTGAAATCTTCGAGAATGAAATCCAGGGGATTAACAGACTGGTTATATCTACGGACTTCGTAATGGAGATGAGGTCCTGTGCTTTTTCCTGTTGTTCCCACATAACCTATGACATCCCATCTCTTGACTTTCTGTCCTTCCTTAACAGCAATTTTTGACAAATGGGCGTATAGCGTGGAAAAGCCGAATCCATGGTCTATTATAACTACATTCCCATAACCCTTTCTATACTCTGCGACAATCACAATTCCATTAGCAGTGGCAAATACTTTATTTCCGAGCTGGGTTGAGATATCGAGGCCAGGATGAAAATCTATCTTCCCTGTAAATGGATCTTTTCTATTTCCAAAGAATCCACTTAGATAACCTCTTGTTGGCCATATGGAAGGTAGAGCAGAAAGTCGATAGCTCTGGTCCTGGAAAAACTGGTCAAGAATCTTAAGGTTTTGCTCCACCTCATCAGCTGTTTTTTTCAGAACTTCTGGTTTTTGAAGAGCAGGTTTCTGGAGGGAGTTGTTTATGATTGTCCCTATATCGTTTTTGCTCACACCTCCGGATCCAACTTCTTTAAGAGCATAAGGGGATTGTAGTCCTGCAAAGACATTCAGCTTTTCTACATAACTTTTGAAACCATCTATTTTTTCCTGCAATTCCCTAGTCAAATCCTCATACATCTTGATCTTATCCCTCTGGTTTGCATTTTCTGCCTTTAGTCTTCTAACCTCAATTTTTGCATAACTTGTCCTGAGCCAGTCAAGAAAAATGAGGGTAAAAGCGATGAAGAGAATAGAAAGGGTTAGAAAAAAGAATCTTATGGTTTTGTTACTTAAAATTATTTTTCTCGCCTTTCCCCTCGAAGAAGGAATGATCATAAATGTATAATATCTTTTCATCGTCTCAACTCCAGCTCATTTTCTCTTTATGGGTATCATAAAAAATTATTCATGTCAAGTCTTTCAAAACCTCATCCTCTACAGCCAGAAAATTCCTGGAATAATACTCAGCTGAAGCCAAGTTTCTTTTTAGCTTCTTCAGACATCATTGATGGATGCCATGGTGGATCCCATACAATCTGGATATTGGAATTTTTGACCCCAGGGATCTGTTGAATTGCATCCTTTGCTATTGATACGAGAGTGTTTTGAAGGGGGCATCCAGGGGCAGTAAGTGCCATTTTTACATTAACGGTATCTCCATTTATTTCAACACTGTAAATAAGCCCCATTTCTACAATGTTAAGTCCTATCTCGGGATCCACAACCTCAGAAAGTTTTTGCATGACCATTTCTTTTGTTATCACTTAAACCTCCATCTTAAATTTTCTCTGATTATTGGGAAAAAATCAAACTTTTAAAAACTCGGTTAATTTTTTCTCTTTGCATTGTATAATTAGAAGATGGATTAGAATTGGAGGTGAATTGATGAAGATAAAGGAGATAGGTGAGCTTGGTTTTATAGAGTGGGTGAGGAAGAACTTCAAAGCCCCGGGAAAGGAAGTAATTGTAGGAATTGGAGATGACACAGCCGTAATAAAAGATAATGATGGCTATTTATTAGTTACGAAGGATCTTCTAATAGAAGATGTCCATTTTAAAATCTCCTTTGATCCCTTCCTCCTCGGAAGAAAATCAATGGCTGTCAACATATCCGATATTGCATCAATGGGTGGTGAACCTCTCTATTCTTTCCTCGGAGTAGGTTTTCCAAAGGAACTTTCCTGGGAATGGATTGAAAAATTCATGCTGGGTATGAGGAGTATTTGCGATGAATATGGAGTTTTTCTTATCGGAGGTGACACCTGCTCTTCCCCAAAACTTTTTATCTCCATAACTCTGATTGGGAGGAGTGATAAGGTGGTTCTGAGAAGCTCTGCCAGGGAAGGGGATTATATTTGTGTCACAGGAAAATTGGGAGACTCAGGAGCAGGTCTTTATATACTTTTGAACAATTTAAAATCAGAGGATTCCCACTGTAAATACCTTGTAGAGAGGCATCTAAATCCAACTCCAAGGGTAAAAGAAGGAGGAATTCTAAAAAATATTGCAAGCTCTATGATCGATCTTTCTGATGGTCTTTCTATTGACCTCCACAACCTTTGCAGGGAATCCAAGGCTGGAGCTTTAATTTATGCAGATAGGATTCCAATTTCCGAGGAGTTGAGAAAATTCTGTGAAGAAATTAACGAGGATCCCTTAAGATTTGCCCTTCAGGGAGGTGAAGATTATGAGCTTCTCTTTACCTCATCAGAGGAATTGGGAAGGGAAATTCTTGACTCATTATCAGCAACTGTGATTGGAAGAATTGAGGGAAGGGGGAAAGGAATAAGGATTTTAAAGGATGGGAAAGAAGAAGATCTCCCCCGTTCAGGCTGGGAGCACTTTTGAACCTTACTGGATGAATATTAAAGGGTGAGGCAAAATTGATTCAGGGTTTTCCCTCTTTTGAGAGAATCACAAAGGCTGAAGCTGTTGTTCTGTTGTGGGAGAGGGAGATATGGGCTGAGAGACCATTTTCAAGGTTTTTTATTAACAATTTTGGCTTTCCTGAAATCTCATTGATAATTTCAACATCCTTCCAGCCTATTCTGTGCCCCAATGCTTTGAAGGTAGCCTCTTTTCCTGCGAACCTTACTGCTAAGTGTTCGTATGGCTCGCTGAACTTGAAGCAGTAATCCCTTTCCCTTTCAGTGAAAATCCTCTCTATGAATCTTGGGTTTTCCATACATGCTCTCTTTATCCTTTCTATCTCGATCAAGTCAATACCAATTCCAATTATCATTTTTTTATCCTTTCAAAAAGAATTTCTTTCCCCTTTTTCCCGAGTATCTTTTCAATTTCTTCCTCTTCAGCTCTCAAAATGTCATCGATTGATTGGAATCTTGAGAAGAATTTCTCCTTTTTCTTCTCACCAATTCCCTTTATCCCGTCAAGAATTGTCTCAAAATCTTTTTTCTCTTTCCTCTTTCTGTGGAAAGAGATTGCGAATCTGTGAGCTTCATCCCTGACCCTCTGAAGGAGTTTTAAAAAGGGAGATGTCCTGTCAATTCTTAATCCATCTTTTCCCTTCAGGTATAGAATTTCTTCCTCCTTTGCAATTGCTATGACAGGAATATCTTTAATTCCAAGTTCCTCGAGGGCTTTTAATGCAGA
>JBBIMS010000039.1:6487-10046 GCA_037444285.1 Candidatus Aminicenantota bacterium
AGAGTTCAGCTGCCCTTTCCCTCCATCAATCAAAATGAGCTCTGGTAATTTTTCCCTCTCTTCAATGGCTCTTCTGAACCTTCTTCTTACAATTTCTTTTATGCATGCAGGATCATCAATACCTTCAACCTCCCTTATTATGAATTTTCTATATCCACTTTTATAGGGTTTTCCATTTATGAATGTAACCATTGAGCCAACCTTTTCTTTACCAAAAAGATGGGAGACATCATACCCTTCAATATGCTTTGGAATGTCATTAAGACCAATAGCTTGAAGAATCTCTTTTTCAGAGAGCAGAATTTTTCTCTTTTCCATTGCCAGCTTTGCATTCTGGTTTGCCACTTTTAATAGATTAAGAAATGAACCTTCCTCAGGAAAAACTATCTCCGTTCTTATCCCTGTTTCATTCTGAATGTATGATTCAATGAAAGGGGAGTTCTGAAGTTTAAATGGGACTATGATTTTTTCAGGGATTATTCTACTTTCCAGATAATACTGAACTATAAAGGAAGAAAGGAAGTCTTCCTCACTTTCCAGAACATTACTGAAAAAGAAATCTCTTTTGTCTGCAATTTTCCCTTTTCTCTTTAAAAATACAGATATGCTAACCTCACTCTCCTCCTTCCAGAAACCGATTATATCAAGCTCCTCAAGCCCAACAGATGTAAAGGCCGAACCCTCTTTGAGAGAATTAATTGCCTTTATAAGATCCCTTATCTCAGCTGCCCTTTCGAAGTTCTCCATCTTTGCCAGCTCCATCATCCTTTTCTCAAGCTCCTTTGTAAGCTCCTCAGTTCTCCCTTCCATGAACATTATTGCATCATCAACCTGTCTTCTGTAGTCCTCCTTTGAGACATTCCCTGTGCATGGTGCTGTGCACTGATTTATGTAAAAGTCAAGGCACGGTCTTTCCCTCTTTCCATCAATATTTTCATTGCATTGTCTTATTCTGAACCATTTTGAAAGAATTCTCATGGTGTTTCTTGCAGAGGAAGCCGGAGCAAAGGGACCAAAATATCTTGCTCCGTCATTTTCAACCCTTCTCACATAATATGCTCCAGGGAAATCTTCTTGAACTGTAATTTTTATTATCGGGTAAGCCTTGTCATCTTTTAGTTTAACATTGAACTTGGGCTGATGTTCTCTCACTAAATTGTTTTCAAGGAAGAAGGCATCCTTCTCTGTTTTTGTAACTATAATTTCAAAATCGTCAATCTCCTCAATGAGGTGGGATGTTTTCTCGTCCATTATTCCTGGAGAGATATAAGATGATAGGCGATCCCTCAGAGAGCGAGCTTTTCCAACATAAATGATCTCACCTTCCTTGTTTTTAAAAATATAAACTCCCGGAGCATCAGTTAGATTTTTAATCCTTATTTTAAGGGATTCCTTCATTCTTCCATTATCTCAAGATGATATCTCTTTATCTTTTTTAGCTCATCCCTTATCAGTGCTGCCCTTTCAAATTCAAGCTTTTCAACTGCTTCTTTCATTTCCCTTTCAAGTCTCTCAATCAACTCCTTCCTCTCCTTCTCAGAAAGATACTTCTCCTTATCCTCAGAGATTCTTGTCAGATCAACATAATCCCTTTCGTAAACAAAGAATTCGTCTATCTCCTTTTCTATTGTTCTTGGAACAATCCCCTGAATTCTGTTCCACTCCTTCTGAATTCTCCTCCTTCTCTCTGTTTCTTCAATTGCTGATTTCATGGATTCTGTAATATTGTCAGCATAGAGAATGACTCTTCCATTAACATTCCTTGCAGCTCTTCCAAATGTCTGGATCAGAGAAGTTGTTGAGCGAAGAAATCCCTCTTTGTCTGCATCAAGGATTGCCACAAGAGAGACCTCAGGAAGGTCAAGTCCTTCCCTCAAAAGATTAATCCCCACAAGAACATCAAATACTCCCTTCCTCAAATCCTTTAAAATCTTGACTCTTTCAAGGGTGTCAATATCTGAGTGGAGGTATCTTACCTTTACACCTCTGTCAGCGAGAAACTCAGTCAGTCTTTCAGCCATTCTCTTTGTAAGAGTTGTAACAAGAGCCCTTTCCCTTCTTGCCGACACTCTTTTCAATTCTCCAATAAGGTCTTCCATCTGCCCCTGGGTTTTTCTAACCTCAACCTTAGGATCTATAAGACCTGTAGGTCTTATTATTTGTTCAACAACCTCTCCCTCTACTTTATTAAGCTCATAAGGTCCTGGAGTGGCTGAAACAAATATTACCTGAGGAATTCTCTCTTCAAACTCCTCAAATTTTAGTGGTCTATTATCAAGAGCAGATGGCAATCTGAAACCATGTTCAACAAGGGTGATTTTCCTTGATCTGTCCCCTTCATACATTCCCCTGAGTTGAGGAATTGTTTGATGGCTTTCATCAATTATGAATAATGAATCCCTTGGGAAGTAATCGATTATTGTAAAGGGAGGCTCCCCCTCCCTTCTTCCACTTAAATGCCTCGAGTAATTCTCTATGCCATGGCAATAACCGAACTCTCTTATCATCTCAATATCGAATCTTGTTCTTTCCTCAAGCCTTTGAGCTTCAAGGAGCTTCCCCTGAGATCTGAAGTATTCAAGCCTCTCTTCCAATTCCTTTTCTATCTCTTCCAGTGCCTTCTCCAGCATTGGCTTTGGAGTGACAAAGTATGATTTCGGATATATTGCAAGCCTCTCCATTTTCATCAGTATCTTTCCTGTCAAATTGTCAATCATGTAAAGTCCATCTATTTCATCTCCAAAAAGCTCAATTCTGTATGCGCAATCCTCATAAGTTGGAAAAATCTCGATCATGTCTCCCCTTACTCTAAAAGTGCCTCTCTTAAGTTCGGCTTCAGTTCTTTCATACTGGGACTCAACAAGCCTTTGAATTAACTCCTTCCTCCCCATTCTCTTCCCTATCTCAAGGGGCAAAAACATGGAAAAGTATGTATCTGGAGAACCAATCCCATAAATTGCAGAGACAGATGCTACAACAATTACATCCCTTCTCTCGTAAAGGGATCTGGTTGCAGATAGCCTCATCCTGTCAATTTCATCATTTATAAAAGCCTCCTTTGCAATGTATGTATCAGTTGCAGGGATGTAAGCTTCTGGCTGATAGTAATCGTAGTAACTTACAAAGTATTCAACAGCGTTTTCAGGGAAGAACCTTCTGAACTCCTGATATAGCTGGGCTGCGAGGGTCTTGTTGTGGGATATTACAAGGACTGGTTTCTGAACCCTTTCAATTACATTGGCAATTGTGAATGTTTTCCCTGAACCAGTGACCCCCAGGAGAACCTGAAACCTTTTCCCTTTTTTAACCCCCTCAGTCAATTTTTCTATAGCCTTCTCCTGATCTCCTTTGGGGGTGAAAGGAGAGTGAAGGACAAATCTTCTCATCAATTTTTATTTTAACATGGGGAATAAAAAAATGTATGGGTATTTTCTGAGAAGCTTATTAGGTCTAACCAATATTATTTCGGAGACATTTTATATGATCTAACGCGGGGGCTTGACAGGCAATTTTCAATTGGATAAAATGAAAAATAATTTGGACATTTAAAAGAGGGCGA
>JBBIMS010000040.1:0-7949 GCA_037444285.1 Candidatus Aminicenantota bacterium
ACAACAACACCTCTGCAAAGGAAAGAAAAAAGAAAGCCATGGAAGCTCTTAAAGCTGTTGGGCTCGAAGGAAGAGAAAAACATACATCCGCTCAGCTCTCAGGGGGTGAGCAACAAAGAGTTGCAATTGCAAGGGCTCTTGTTACAAATCCGTCAATAATCCTTGCCGATGAGCCAACAGGGAATCTTGACACAAGATCATCCATAGAAATTATGTCAATTTTCCAAAAACTCAATGAACAGGGAAGAACTATAATCCTTGTAACCCATGAGAATGACATCTCCCAGTATGCAAAAAGGCTTGTTAAAATCAGGGATGGGAAAATTTTTTCTGATGGCTTAATAGAGAAGAGGAGGGATTCAAAAAAAGAGCTTGAATCTTTACCTCCTTCAGGAAGTGATTAAAAGAGAGGGAAAAAATGAATTGGATAGAGACTTTTAGAGTTTCTTTTAGGTCAATAGGAAGGAACAAATTGAGAGCTTTCCTTACAATGTTGGGAATAATTATTGGAGTTGCAGCTGTTATAGCTATGGTTTCAATTGGAGAAGGCGCAAGGGTTATGGTGGAAGATAATATAAAGAGTCTTGGCTCCAACCTCATTCAAGTTTTCCCATGGTCAATGAGGACAAGGGGGGTTCACGGTGGTATTGGCTCAAGACCATCCCTTACAGAAGAGGATTATCTTGCCATAAAAAATGAATGTCCATCAGTTGCAGCAGTAAGTCCAATGGTGAGGACAAATGCCCAGATTGTATATGAAAATCAGAACTGGTTTACATCTATTCAGGGGGTGAGCCCGGAATTTCTTGCAATAAGAGGATGGGACATTGAAAAAGGCTCAAATTTTACAGATTCCGATGTAAGGGGAGCAACAAAGGTTGCGGTTCTTGGAAAAACAGTTGTAAAGAACCTTTTTGGTGATGAAAATGCTGATCCAGTTGGCAAGGTAATAAGGATAAAGAAATTTCCTTTCACAGTAATTGGTGTTTTAAAAGCTCGAGGATATTCTGCTGTGGGATTTGACCAGGACGACATTGTTCTTGCTCCATACACAACAGTTCAGAGGAGACTTGTGGGTGATATAATGCGAATAAATGTAATTTATGCTTCAGCAGTAAATAATGGTGCTATCCAGCAGGCTCAGGAGGAAATAATACAGGTTTTAAGAAGAAGGCACAGAATTCAGCCCGGTGATGAAGACGATTTCAGTGTGAGAAATCAGATGGATATTGCATCAGCTGCAACTGAGACAACAAGGATAATGACAATACTCCTTGGAAGTATTGCTTCAATTTCCCTTATTGTGGGTGGAATTGGAATAATGAATATAATGCTCGTTTCTGTAACTGAGAGGACAAGGGAGATTGGGATCAGGATGGCTGTTGGAGCAAAAGGGAGTGATATTCTACTTCAGTTTTTAACAGAGGCAGTTGTTTTAAGCCTTGTGGGAGGAATTATAGGAATTTTTGTAGGTGGTGTTGCCTCTCAGCTAATATCAAAATTTGCGGGTTGGAGGACATTTGTATCTGTAAATGCTATATTCCTTGCCTTCCTTTTTTCATTCTCAGTAGGGGTCTTCTTCGGGTTTTACCCTGCAAGGAAGGCTTCACTTCTTAATCCGATAGATGCATTGAGGTATGAATAAGAAATTAATACTTGGAGCTTTTCACCGCATTTAAAACTCAAAGCCTTTTAAATCCAAAAATTATATGGTAAAATTAGTTTTAAGAAAAAAAAGGAGTTAATATGTTTAAAATAACCGATGAAGCAATAACACAATTTAAAAAGGCTCTTTCAGAAGTCGGTCTTACAAACTATGGGATTAGAATTTCTGCATCATCCTGCTGTGGCTCAATTGGTTTAAGTGTAACTGAAAATGGAGAGGAGGATGATATATTAATTGAGAAGGATCAGTTAAAGGTATTTGTTGAGCCAATTCTTTACTCTCAGCTCTCAAACTCAGTCCTTGACTTTCAAGATGGATTTGTAATCAGAGATTCTGAGTAGATATGGATATTTTAAGGGTTGAAAATCTCACCTTAAACTTGAATGGAAAGGAAATCCTTAGAAACCTCTCTTTTTCAGTGAAAGAGGGAGTGATAAAATCTATCCTCGGCTCAAACGCAGCAGGGAAGTCAAGCCTTGCGAATGTGATAATGGGGCTTGAAGGCTATAAACCCATCAAGGGAAGAGTAATTTTTATGGGAGAGGATATAACAGATTATCCAGTTTGGAAGAGAGCAAAAATGGGGTTAACCCTTGCATGGCAGGAGCCGGCGAGATTTGAGGGGTTAACTGTCAGAGATTACATTCTGGCTGGAATGAAAGAAAAGAACGAGAATCTCCTTGAGGAATCATTAAGGCTTGTAATTCTTGAGCCTAAGAATTATTTGAAAAGACCTGTTGATAAAACTTTAAGTGGTGGAGAGAGGAAAAGAATTGAGCTTGCTTCTGTTTTTGCCATGAAACCAAAACTTGCAATCCTTGATGAACCTGATTCAGGAATAGACATTCTTGCCCTCGACAATATTGTTGAAATGATAAAAGAGTTAAAGAAAAGAGGGACTACAGTTTTACTTATAACCCATAGAGAAGAGGTTGCAGGAATAGCGGATGAAACATCCCTTATGTGCTCTGGATTTATAATAAAGGAAGGGAAGCCTGAAGAGGTTTGTGATTATTTTAAAAATAGATGCATCCCATGTCCAACCCACATTTATCCTGATGAGATGGATCAAAATTCAAAAAGATGAGTGTAGCAAAAGATTATGAATACATGTTAAAGGCTTACTCCGAGGCAGGAGGGAAGCCTGAGGTTTTTAAAGATTCAAGTATTGCCCACATTGTTGTTCATCAGAACAAAATTTATGGAATGCATCTTGTTAAGGGAATTCAAATAACTCCAATAGAAACTGATAAGGGAGTTAAGATAGAGCTTTTGGTGGAGAGAGGGTCGAAAATTGATTTCCCCGTTCACTTGTGTTTTGGAATTCTTCCTGAAGAGGGGAGGCAAGAGATTGAAATGAATGTAAAGGTTGAGGATGGTGCTCAGATCAAACTCCTTGCCCACTGTGTTTTTCCCAATGCGGTTAAAATTGTCCACAGCATGAACGCAGAAATTAAAATAGGAGAAGATGCCTATTACGAGTATAATGAAGTTCATTATCACGGATTAAAGGGTGGGGTAGAGGTAATTCCAAGAGCAAAGGTAAGCCTGGGAAATAAGAGCAGATTTATAACAAACTTCTCCCTTTTAAAGGGTAGAGTTGGTGCCTTTGACATGGATTATGAAGCTTTTGCTGGAGATTTTTCATTGGTTGAAATGACAGCAAAAATCTATGGATTTGGGAATGATAAAATCAGAATAAGGGAAGTGGGAAGACTTCTTGGAAGAAGCTCAAAATCTCTTATAAAGAGCAGGGTTGCGATTAAGGATGATGCTGTCTCAGAAGTTATAAGTGAAATAACTGCTGAGGGAGAAAATTCATGGGGGCATGTAGATTGCGTTGAGATTGTTCAGGGAAATGCAAAGGCTAAAGCAATTCCAATTGTTGATGTTTTAAATGAATCTGCAAAGGTTACCCATGAAGCATCAATTGGAAGGGTCGATAAAAAGCAGGTAGAAACATTAATGGCAAGGGGGCTTGAAGAGGAAAAAGCAATAGATATGGTTGTAAGTGGAATGCTGAGGTAGAAAATAAGACCAAATCTTACAAAAATTTGACATTACTGAATCGAAAGGGTATAGTTGAAAATAGGAGGTTTTTGATGACCAAAAATATAAGGTATGGGCTAATTTTGATGGTTTCAGTTTTTATGCTCTCTACAGTTGGATACTCACAGATTAAGCTTGAGTTTACTGGCTTTGGGAAATTCAATCTTAATCTCGGTTTTCCAGGTGATGTGGAGACAGATCCCACTTACTCCTCTACATTCAGAGGATTTTACAATGAGTGGCAACCTTTCTTCTTTGATCCAGTTTTAGAGCAGAAAAGTGGAATTGGATTTGGTGGAAGGGTTGCTATCGAGTTTACACCTCAAATTGCTTTGGAGGGGAGTATTGAATATGTTATGGCAGAGCGTCAGTTCAATAAAGAGGACCTTGATGCAGCAAAGGCAAAAATGAGCAGTATAGGATATTCTCCATATTTTACATGGAAAGATTCTGGCGGGAAAATTATGAGATATTATGGAAATGTTGTTTTCAATCTCTCAACTGAAGGAGAGATGATTCCCTACATAACTGCAGGGCTCGGAATAACAAAATTTTCTGGAACTCCTTCAATTACCGGAGACAGACCTGACCGCCTTGAAAGAATGGATCTTTTCTACGAAGATACTTCAGCTTTGACTTTTAATGGTGGATTTGGATTAAAATATTTTCTATCAGAAAGTGTTGGAGTTAGATTTGACTTCAGAGCCTTTTATTGCAGTCCAGAATTCAAACAGACTTTTGGATACCGATACTTTGGATACACTGCATTACCAGAAGGAAACTATGTGACACAGAAGGGAAGTCATCTTGATGCCTCAATTAATGTTGGTGTTTTTGTAAGAATTTAAGTTCTGATTCTCTGCTCCAAGAGATATTTATTGTCTCTTTTAAAATTAAAGGTTAAAATTAGTTCTATACGCCCGTAGCTCAATGGATAGAGCGCTGGACTACGAATCCAAAGGTTGTGGGTTCGAATCCCACCGGGCGTAGGGAGCTTCCTTATTCCGTCGGGTCATAAACCTTCCCTATGAACAATATGTTCCCGCTTCCTTTTTCCCTGATGAGAAAGATGAAGGGATGGTCAGCACGAAATACTTTTTTGACTGGAACTGCAGTAACGCCAATACCAATTCCTGTTGCTCCTCCAGCAGTGGTCCCCTCTTCATTAACCTCTACAAAGGCTTTATGAGCTGCAATCTGAATAAAGAGTTTCCTTGTTCCGTCTATTTTTGAGAAGTCAGCCTCTCCAGGAGTAAAAGCGGATGGAGCGCCCATATTTTTGAGATTTTCATTCAGTATATACTTCTTATTTAATTTGAACTTTGGAAAGAAAACATCAACACGCTCTTCCCTCAACTCTTTTAGCCATTTTCCCAAATTTTCCTCTGTCAGGGATTCCTCAAGTTTTTCTATATCTTTCTCTGGTAAAAGGACAATCATTGAAAGCTCTTCCCCTTTATAATCCATCTCAATAATTTGGAGTTTTTCCAATTCTGCATAATTGAACCTTGCATTCTGACCTGTTATCCTCATCATGGGAACTTTAACAATCTTTTCCTTGCTCACTCGAAAATCCTCATCCCTTGTATCATCCTTATCAAATTGCTTTAACCATTCGCCTTTAAAGTATATTACATTGGTGAGGACCATTTTGGTGAGCTGATTCAATGAGCCTGGAGAAAATAGATTTTTTATCTTTTTGTTAGTCCTTTCTTCAATCCATTTGTTTATTTCCAGCCTTGCGCTCTCTGTTTTACCTGCAAAGTCAAGGTTTGAAACACTCCCCTTGTAGTACTTCTCAATCACTCCTTTGTATTCAGGTAAGATTTTAAAGCCTTCCTGAATCCATAAAGCATTAGCAGCGAAAAGTTCATAAGTTTTACTCTTCTTGTTAATTTCGTTTAAAATTAGTTCCCAATTTTTCCATCTTTTAGAGCTTGGTTCCTGGAAATGAAAGACAGATCTAATCTCTTGAGCTGTTTTCCCACTCGCTCCTTCATAGACCATTGCAAATGCAGAAGAAATGCTAAAGGGAGAAAAGAAAATGTTCCCCTTTTCTTTTCTTGATATGTTCGAGTATAATTCAAGGCTGAACTTATTGTTTCCTTTCACAAATTCCTTTTGAAGAAGTGAATCCATTGATTCTTTAGAATAAGAAACATTTAAAAGAAAGGCAAAAATAAATAAAAAAATTAATTTATGCTTTCCTTCCATTTTTCTCCTTTCAAACTAAGTTTACCAGATACAAAGTCTATAGAAAAGAGCGATTTTTCAGCTCTCTCTTCCTAAAACCTCTAAATAGACTTTTCTTCTTCTTGGTCCATCGAATTCACAGAAGAATATACCCTCCCATGTGCCGAGGGAAAGTTTACCTTTGTTTATAGGGACAATTCTTGAGTTGCCAATAATTGCACTTTTTATGTGAGCAGGTGAGTTTCCCTCAGTATGGGAGTAGGGGATAGATTCCGGAACTAATTTTTTAAGCATCATTAAGATATCCCTTTTTACATCAGGGTCAGCATTTTCATTTATTATTATTCCTGCAGTTGTGTGGGGAGTGTAGATTAAACAAATTCCATTTTCAATTTTTTCATCCTGGATAACTTTTGCCACAATATGGGTTATATCTATCATCTCTTCCTTTGATGATGAGAAAACTTCTATAGCTTTCATTTTCTCCTCGCTCAAAAAATTTTTAGGGGTGAGCCTTTGCTCACCCCTTTTATCTCCCAAGTCAATGGATTCAATCTTTATTGCTTGCTTGTATCTTCGTATTCGGCATCAATAACCTCTTCCTTTGAAGAAGCACCATTTCCTGCTCTGGAGGAGGCTTGAGAGGTTCCCTGAGAAGCTCTCTGGGAAGCAGCTTGTTGATATAGAATCTGAGCTACTTGATGGGAGATTCTTGTTAGATTGTTGATAGTCTGCTGGAGTCTATCCCTATCATTGGAATCCATAGCTGATTTAGCATCCTTTACAGCAGACTCAGCTTCTGATACAAGGTTGGATGGCAACTTATCCCTATTTTCCCTTATGTTTTTATCAAGCTCATAAGCAAGAGCGTCCACTTTGTTCCTCATCTCAACAATTTCTCTCTTTTTCCTGTCTTCTTCTCTGTGGAGTTCTGCATCCTTTACCATTTTCTCTATTTCTTCTTTAGTTAACCCGCTTGATGCTGTTATGGTTATTGCTTGAGATTTACCAGTAGCCAGGTCTTTAGCAGAGACATTCAAGATTCCATTAGCATCAATGTCAAAAGTAACTTCTATTTGAGGAACTCCCCTTGGTGCAGGAGGAATCCCTACAAGATGAAATTTTCCAAGGGTCCTATTGTCCTTTGCCATCTCCCTTTCTCCCTGAAGGACATGGATCTCTACTTGAGTCTGATTATCCTCAGCTGTTGTGAATATCTCAGATTTTCGGGTCGGGATGGTTGTGTTTCTTTCAACAATTTTGGTGAAAATTCCACCAAGGGTCTCAACTCCGAGAGAAAGGGGGATTACATCAAGAAGCAGTATGTCCTTCATTTCACCAGCAAGGACAGCGCCCTGAATTGCTGCACCAACTGCCACAACCTCATCGGGGTTTACTGATTTGTTGGGTTCCTTTCCAAAGAAATCCCGAACCAGTTGCTGGACCCTTGGTATTCTTGTTGAACCACCAACTAAGACAACCTCATCAATCTGGTGAGGCTTTAGCTTCGCATCTTCCAGAGCCTGCCTTACTGGATCCATTGTCCTCTGAAGGAGGTCTTCAATCATAGATTCGAGTTTTGCCCTTGTGAGCTTCATCAGAAGATGCTTTGGTCCTGAAGCGTCGGCAGTTATAAATGGAAGATTGATCTCTGTTTCAAGGGCTGAACTGAGCTCAATTTTTGCTTTCTCTGCAGCCTCCTTGAGTCTCTGCATTGCCATGGGATCTTTTGAAAGGTCTATTCCATATTCTTTCTTGAACTCTTCAACCATCCAGTCAATAATTCTCTGGTCAATGTTATCGCCGCCGAGATGTGTATCACCATTGGTTGCTTTTACTTCTATAACACCCTCTCCAACTTCAAGGATAGAAATATCAAATGTTCCCCCTCCGAAGTCATAGACAGCAATTATCTGGTCTTTCTTCTTGTCCAGTCCATAGGCAAGAGCAGAAGCAGTTGGCTCATTAATTATTCTTCTCACATTCAGACCTGCTATTATTCCTGCATCCTTTGTCGCCTGACGTTGAGCGTCGTTGAAAT
>JBBIMS010000040.1:7959-10005 GCA_037444285.1 Candidatus Aminicenantota bacterium
CTGGAACTGTTATCACCGCATCTGTAACCTTTTCTCCAAGATAGTCCTCAGCTGCCTGTTTGAGTTTTGTCAGGATCATGGCTGAAATCTCTGGAGGAGAATAAACTTTTCCCATCACCTCGACACGAGCATCATCATGGGGTCCTCTAACAACCTTGTAAGGAACCATTTTTATCTCTTCCTGAACCTCATCATACCTTCTTCCCATAAACCTTTTTATGGAATAGATAGTGTTCAAAGGGTTTGTTATTGCCTGTCTTTTAGCAACCTGCCCCACAAGCCTTTCCCCATCCTTTGTAAAGGCAACTACAGATGGGGTCAGCCTGCTCCCCTCCTGATTCAGAATTACCTTTACATCCTTCCCCTCCATAACAGCAACAACAGAGTTTGTAGTTCCAAGATCAATACCAATTACCTTTCCCATTTCAAAACCTCCTTAAGAAGTATTCCATATATAAATATAGGAAAATTTTTAGTATTTGTCAAGCATAAAATTTTAGTATGATATTATAAAAATTTTTTGAATTGGAACTCTAAGGCTTTTAAAAGGACTTTTTAGCCTTGGGGAAGCTCTAAATTACTTATTTTCTTCTAAAATTATCTTTTCCTTAGAGTAGAGAAGAACAAGAAGCCCGATCTTCTGGTTTAAATTGAAAATTGGAGCAATTACTCTAATATTTTCATTAATGTCTTCATCTACATGAATCGAGTCTGTGTTCATTAGCTCTACAGGAATTATTAATGACAAATCTTTTCCTTCAAGGCTTTTATCCGTAGAAACAACAATTCTACCGTCCTGTTTAGAAAGAGATATTTGCTTCATATTAAACTTTTTTACAATTTCGTTCAAATAATTATCGATTAACCCATAGTTTTCAGCTACCATCTCTTTCTGGACTGCCCATGATAGGGCAAGAGTCACAAGATACAGGAAATCTTTTGATCTTGAAACCAAGATATTTTGAGATTTCTTTGTTAAACTGGCTCTTTGCTCATCCATTTTCTTTTCAAGCCCTCTTATCTCAAAACTTTTCCAGATGTAAACCCCAACAATTGCAAGGATTAGGATCAGAGTTAAATAGAGACAAAATTTTTTCATTTTTTTAACTCCTTTCCTTTTTTAAAACAATTTTACTTCAACATCCTCCCCTCTTTCAAGGAGTTCTTTGTTGCCAGGGATCTCTATGTATCCGTCAGCTTCTGCCATTGATGTTATTGTTCCTGATTCCTTGAAGACAGGAATGACCTTATCTCCATTCAATTTGACAGATAAAAATTGCATCCTTCCAATGGTAACTGAAATTCTTTTATCCAGCTTTCCTTTCACTATTTGAAATTTTTTGGGAGGGAGTTTTGCAATTTTCCTTAAAACTGGGACAAGAATCATATAGCCATTGGAAAGACAAGATGTTGGATGGCCTGGCATTCCAATTATCAATTTACCTTTCACAGAAGCTCCCAGTGTTGGTTTTCCTGGTTTAACCGCAATTCCATGAAAGAGGATTTTTCCCATCCTTTCCAGAACATCCATGACAATATCCCTTTCTCCCACAGAGCTTCCGCCAATTACAATTATGAGATCATAATTTAGAGCTTCATCTACTGATTTTCTAAGCTCTTCCTCTTCATCAGGACAGATGGGAAAGACAACAGGAATACACCCATTCTCTTTTACAAGAGAAGAGATGGTGAAGGAATTTATGTTGTAAACCTTCCCTATCTGAAGTTCTTTCTCTAAGGGAAGGATTTCATTCCCTGTTGGTATAATGGCTATCTTAGGTTTTCTAAACACTTTAATTTCTTTGATACCAAGAGCTGCCAGGACTCCTATCTTCGAAGGCGTTATGAATGAATCTTTTTTAAGGACTAAAGACCCTTTTTTGATGTCAGCACCTTTTTTCGTTATGTTGGCGCCCGGGAAGACTGGTTTGTAGACAAAAACTTTATTTCCTGTTCTCTCAGTGTCTTCTAAAATAACCACAGAATTAGCACCTTCAGGTATCATTGAGCCTGTTGCCACTTCAAAGCACCCCCCCCTTTCAACAA
>JBBIMS010000041.1:0-8868 GCA_037444285.1 Candidatus Aminicenantota bacterium
GAGTATTCCTTACAGGGAGAGGAAGATCTCTATCGAGGAAAAAATTTCACAATTGTTGAACATACTGAAAATTAGAAAAAGCCTTTTCCTCCTCGAGTTTCTTGAGGGATCGAGCTCCATCGAGGAGATTATTGTCACTTTCCTTGCAGTTTTAGAATTGATAAGAAGAGGTCTTATATGGGCAAGACAGAAGAAAGAATTTGGAGAGATTGAAATAAGACTTCAAAGGAAAGGCTCAAATGAAAGAAGAGTTTACGCTTAAAGGATTGATAGAAAGCATTATTTTTGCTTCTCCAAAACCTGTTTCAAAGGAAAAATTAAAAGATTTCTTAAAGGATGTGGATGATGCTTTAATAGACAAAATAATCGATGATATTTCCAGAGAATACAACAATGAAAGAGGGATTGTGCTAAAAAGCTCAGACCTTGGTTATGAATTTGTTACAAATCCCATCTATTTCGAAGAGGTTAAGAGATTTCTATCTTCGAAAAATCTTAGAAAACTATCTCAGGCATCCCTTGAAATCCTTGGGCTTCTTGCTTACAAAGGAGCCCTTACATTGGCTGAAATTTCCTATTACAGAGGAACAAATTCATCTTCAACAATAAAGTATCTTCTTGAAAAGGGTTTGATTAAAATAAATGGGAAAAGGAAAGTTCAGGGGAAAACCTCAACCCTCTTTTCCCTTTCAGAAAATTTCTTCAGGTATTTCAATATCAATAGCCTTGATGAGCTTCCGTCAATAGAAGAAATAAAGGAGGTTATTGAGGAGTGAGAGGGATGAAATTTTTTCATATAAAAATTGGGAGGAATCATGAAAGGACTAATAGTTCCTAAAAAAATCATGGATTTAAAACCCTATGTCCCTGGAAAACCAATTGAACAAGTTCAGAGGGAGAAAGGACTTTCTAATGTGATAAAGCTTGCATCCAACGAAAATCCCCTCGGACCGTCTCCAAAAGCAATTGAGGCAATTTTTAAAAAGGCAGAGGAATCCAACTACTATCCAGAAGATGACTCATACTATTTAAGGGAGGGACTTTCTGAGTTTACAAAATTCCCCAAGGAATGGATTATTGTTGGAGCAGGAGGAGCTGAGCTAATCAAAATGATAGCAATCGCATTCATGGACAACGGCGAAAAATCAATAATTCCTGAGAAAAGCTTCCTAATGTATACCCTTGCTGTTCAGGAAGTAGCTGGAAGTGAAGCTATTGTCAAAGTTCCTTTAACTGAAGATTACAGAATTGATATTGAAGGAATAATTAAGGCATTGGATGAAAAGGTAAAAATAATATGGATTGCAAACCCCAATAACCCGACTGGAACAATAATTAAAAAATCAGAGCTGGAAAAGCTTCTCTCAGCAATGGATGAAAACCAGATTCTTGTCTATGACGAAGCATATAAAGAATATGTTGATGATCCAGAATATCCATCTGGACTCGAACTTCTGAGAAGGGGAGAGAAAAGGATAATAGTCCTGAGGACATTTTCAAAAATTTATGGACTTGCAGGATTAAGGGTAGGATATTCTGTCTGTGTTCCAGAGATTGTAAATATTCTTTTCAAGGTAAAGACCCCCTTCAATGTTCCAAGAATCTCGCAGGAAGCAGCCCTTGCAGCTCTTCATGATGAAGAGCATGTTAAAAGAAGTATAGAGACCAACAAAAAAGGAAAGGATTTTCTCTCAAAAGCTTTTCAGGAAATGGGAATTCGTTTTCTCCCTTCTCAGGCTAATTTCATTACAATAATTCCAGATTTAGATCCCTTAACTCTTTATGAAAAACTCTTGGAAAAGGGCATCATTGTCCGTCCAGTAAAAGCTTTTGAGATGCCTGAGGGAATAAGGATAACAATTGGAAGGGAAGATGAAAACCAATATCTTGTAAATGCTCTGAAAGAAATCATTAGTGAACTGAGAAAAATTTGAAAATTAAAATTTATAAAAATTGGAGGAGAAATGGAGAAAGTAGAGATTGGAATTATTGGAGGTAGTGGTTTTTACGAGATAGAGGGGTTAAAGGATTTAAAGGAGGTAAAATTATCCACTCCTTTCGGTGAACCTTCGGATTCTTACTTTACAGGAGAGCTTGAAGGAAGAAGGGTAGCCTTTCTTTCCAGGCACGGAAGGGGTCACAGGATTCTTCCTTCAGAGATAAATTTCAGGGCAAACATTTACGGATTCAAAATGCTTGGAGTTGAAAGGATAATTTCTGCATCTGCAGTTGGCTCAATGAAAGAAAATATTCATCCCATGGATGTTGTAATTGTTGATCAATTCATTGACAGAACCTTCAGGAGAATAAATACATTTTTTGGAAATGGAATTGCAGGGCATATAAGTTTCGCTCATCCCATTTGTCCTGAGCTTTCAAATCATTTAATCAATTCCTGCAAGAATCTTGGCATCCCTTTCCATCCAAAGGGAACTTACATTTGCATTGAAGGTCCAGCTTTTTCAACAAAGGCAGAATCAATGCTCTACCGCTCATGGGGCGTGGATGTTATAGGGATGACAAATGTAACAGAGGCAAAACTTGCAAGAGAAGCTCAAATTTGCTATGCAACAATTGCCCTTGTGACTGATTACGATTGCTGGCATGAGGAAGAGGAACCTGTAACAGTAGAAATGGTTCTTGGCTATCTCAGAAAAAATACAGAGAATGCAAAGAGAATTGTTAAGGAAACAATAAGAACCCTACCGAAGGAAAGAAAGGAGTGTGATTGTTCCACTGCTCTGAAATATGCAATAATCACTGATAAAAGTATGATAAAGGATGAGATCAGAGAAAAATTAAAATACATTTTACCTGAATAAAATTTATCCTTGAGGAGAAGAAAATGAGTCTTTTAGTTGTTGGTTCAATTGCTCTTGACACCATAAAAACTCCCTTTGGCAAAAGGGAAGATATTCTTGGTGGCTCAGCCTCCTACTTTTCATTATCAGCCCATTTCTTTTCCCCTCCGAGAATGGTTGGGGTTGCTGGGTCTGACTTTCCGAAAAGTTATATAAATACTTTCAAGGAAAGAGGGATAGATACAGAGGGTCTGAAGATTGTCGAAGGGAAGACCTTTAGATGGCACGGTTCCTATGGAAAAAATCCAAATATAAGAAAAACCTTGAAAACAGAACTCAATGTCTTTGCAAATTTTTCTCCCGAGCTCCCTCCCTCTTACAGGGATTCTTCCTTTGTATTTCTTGCAAACATCCAACCCGATTTGCAAAGGGAGGTCATGAGACAGGTTAAATCTCCAGAGATTATAGCTATGGACACAATGAACCACTGGATTAAAGGTTGTCCTGAAAAGGTTTTTTCCCTTCTTAAAGATGTCGATCTAATATTTTTAAATGATGAGGAAGCCTTTCTTCTTACTGGAAAAAGAAATTTTGTTGAGTCTTCTGAAAAAATCCTTGAGATTGGTCCCCAATATGTAGTTTTCAAAAAAGGAGAGCATGGAGCCTCTGTAGTCTCAAAGGAAGGTGAGATTTTCTCCTTTCCTGCCTATCCTTTGAAAATAGTTAAAGACCCAACAGGTGCAGGAGACTCCTTTGCCGGAGCATTCATGGGAAATCTTGCAAAGGAGGGAAGGGTGGATTGGGAAATCATCAAAAAATCAGCTGTATGGGGAACAATATTAGCCTCCTTTACAGTGGAAGAATTTGGAGTTGAAAAACTCCTTAAAATTAGAATTGAGGATTTAGAGGAAAGATTTGAGAGATTCAAAAAAATTGTATCTTTCTAAAATTTTTCCAATTATTTTCTTTTCAACATTTCTCTCATATATAATAGGAATTTTCATTGGAATCAAACTTCTTCTTCCAATTATCAATATCTCTTTTGCATACCCGCTAATGATTTATTTTGTTTTAAAGGGGAAAAGAAGAGAAGCAATTTTTTCAATGCTCCTCTGGGCTCTATCCCTGATTATTTTCGGAACAATTGTTTTCTCAATCTTTCCTGAAAAAGCTGAAAATATTGTGATAAATGGAAAATCCTACAAAGAGGAGATGTTTGAATGGATAAAAACAGGTGTGGGAAGAGAGTCAAATCCAAAGGATTTTATACCACAGCATCTAATCCATGCGGGAGTCTTTGTTATACTTTCCCTCCTCTCTGCATCTTTTCTCTCAATTATAATGGGCACAATAATGGTCAATTACATGAATTTTTATATTTCCCAATTAATTATCCATTCAAAGAACAAACTAATTCCAATAATTTTAGGATGGCATTTCTGGTCTATTATAAGAGTGTTTTCCTTTGTAATTCTTGGAGTTTTACTTTCAGAACCTCTTTTGTCCTTGATTAAAAAGAAGAAAACTCAAATGGGAAAAGAAAAGTTCCTTTTATTCCTTGCAATTTCAGGACTTATCCTTGATATTATTTTGAAAACCCTCTTCTCCCATTTAATAGGAAATATTCTCAGAAAAGCTCTTTTTTAGATCCTGCCTTTCCCCTTTTTCTTCCTATCCAGAAGCCAGTTTCTTCTAATGGGCTGGTAGTTTTGGAGAGAGCTGTAATACCACTCCCTCATCTTTGCATTGTTGGGGGTCTGCTCAAGGGAGATTATTGTATTTGATGAGGACTTATGGCTGAAGAGAATTATATGGCTCCCTTCGTAATTGAGAGCATCACCAGGTAAAAGAGGAGCATTCGCAGAAGAACCTTTAGGTCCAAGGGGAAAGCAGTATTTTCTATTTCCATTGGCATCCTGATAAAACAGAGTAGTTGAGTATCTTTCAGGTAATCTCCAGCAAATGGAGACAAAACCTGAGCAATCAGTTCCATAATAGTTATACCATCTATTATTTGTTCCCCAGTAGCCATAATAATCATAGGGAAGGTTCTTAATCCCTGCGATAAACTCCTCCCAGTTTTCCTGGGGATTGTTCTGGGTGTAGAGCATTCCATAGTAGGTATTCCCTGGATAAAATTCAGGAGGTTCAACCGATACATTCCACCCTCTGCAAATCTTGCTGGGAGACCACGGAGTTTCAATCATCTTCTTTGCAATACTTAATATCTCTTCCCTTTTCATTGGTCCCCACTTCTCACCATCCCACCCAAACAAATTGAAGAAGAGGAAAAATAAAACTATCACAAATCTCATATTAATTTCTCCAGACATTAACCTTTACACAATCCTTCTCAGGTAAAACCTGATAAATCCACCCTCTATCATCAACAAAAAGGAGCCTTGATGTCCAGATAAAATAATCATTTTCAGGGATAGGGATTGAGATCTTTTCTCCTGAAGGTTTTATCTTCAAAACTTCAAGACCAACTCCAGAATCTCCTATTAAGTATTCTATCTGTATGTAAAAATTTCCTTCTCTATCCTCGTTGAGAAACTCTATGGATAAAAGATTCTCTCTCTCAAGAATTAGCTCTGAAATTTCTTTTCCTTTACCATCAATTTTTTTAACCCTTCCCCTTCCAATTTCCAGATATTCAACAAGGTAAAGGTACGGAATCTCTGATTTTGCTTTATCCATCTGGGTAAGGGAAACAATCTCTCCCTCTTTCTTTACAAAAATTCCTCCCTTCCAGAGGAAAAGTTTTGTGGGCATCTTAGAAACTCCTGGCTCAAGCTTTATAGAATAAACCTTTCCACTCTTTTCTATTTTCAAAATCTCAGAGGAATCTCTCTTGAGAATATAAATATCCCCTTCAGGAGAAACCATAAGGTCATCGTATAAACCCTTAAATGGAATAACTCTGGAAATCTTTCCTTCTTTCACTGAGAGAATTTTAATTGATGAATTAACAGGGTCGGCAATGTAAATATTTCCCTCTGAGTCAACGGAAAAGGCATTGGGACCAATCGGAGGAGTCTCAGGTTCAATGATAATCCCCAGCTCCCCATCCTCTGAGCCATAGTTTATTTTGAAGGAATAGAATTTATAATCAAAGTTTAGATTGGAAAAAATTAGAAAAAATATTAAGAATTTCATTTAAAAATAAGGGAGGGGCTTAAAGCCCCTCCCTTTCCTCAATCAGAAGTTGAGATAGAATGTCAGAACGAATCTTCTCGGGCTTGCATAAGATGTGGGAGCTCCGAAATTGGGATTTGGGTTAATCCACTGAGGTTGACCACCCACAAGTGTATAGTCAAGATATTGAACGGGATCTACAGAAAGGACAGTCTGCTTATTGAAAACATTCATTATCCTTGCTTCAATAACACCACTGAATTTTCCAAAGGGTATTGTGTGAGACAACTGAAGATCAAGGTTTGTCCATGTGTCAAGCCTTCTGCTACCTGCTTTCTCAAGATATGTTCTATATCCAGTGTAGCTCCATGCTCTGTAGGCTCTTCCCTGTGCCTGCCATGGAGCACCACTCTGAATTCTTAAATAACCTCCAAGATTCGTTCTCTTCCAGAATTCCCAGCTGGCAAATAATTTGAATATGTGGGTTCTATCCCCTGCAAGGATTCCATATCTGTTGGGGTCATTTGTATATAAGCCAGCAGCATCGTCAAGGGCAGAAGATTGATAAAATAGAGATTCGGCATAGTCCAGATCCCAGTTCCCTTCAAGTTTGCTCCATGTATACATGGCAAGAAGGGACCACTTATCTGCAAAAGGTTTTTGAATCTGAATTGTCAGAGCACGATACTTTCTCTCAGCCCATGGAATGTTTCCGTAAACAAACTCAGAAGGAGCTAACCATGTTCCGTAATTCTTGGACGGGTAATCCTCTATAACATTTTTGACATACCTGTATTGCCCCCAGACATCAATAACCCATTTCTTGCCGAAAAGTGGTCTGCTGTACCCTATGACATACTCATCCTGGTATGTTGGTTTTATATCTGAGAGAATAACTTTTCCTGTGGAAGAAGCCTGAGCAGATTCGCTAAGAAATCTTCCTGTGAGATCAAACTGGGCTGTCATATAGTAAATTCTTCTGGGAGAAGCTGCTCTCGCAATACTTTTGTTATCAATGGCATAATATCTTCCGTAGTTGGCATAAAGTTTATCACCAACTTTCTTATCCAAAACATAGGTGAAACCAAGTCTTGGTTGAATCTCATCTCCAAAGTCAAACAGTAATTCCCCATCTCTTATAGGCCATTGGGATTTTGGCAAAGAGATGTATTCTTTGTCTGTGAAACTAAACTTGTTCTCTCCAAAAGTAAAATACTCATCCCTGTTGAGTAAAACACCAAGGTAAAGATTCAACCTTTCTCCAATAGTAACAGTATCCTGTAAAAATACTGAATATGTGCTGGCTGTTGAATCCTGAATTGAATCCTTTGGATAATACTGGGCATAAATCCTACCTCCTGATACCCAGAGCGAGCCCCATCCATTGGCTTTTCTATTCAGTTCCTCTCCTCCATTGTCATATCCAAAACCAAATTTTAGAGAATGGGAATGACCTTTAAAATCCAAATATTTGCTGAAAACAAGCTTAATCTCATCTCTTTTAAAGTTCTGGGTATTGTACATAGAGGCACCACCAAGATAACCGAGGGGTTGACCAGGAATGAAACCTGTTCTGTTGTTAAAGTAACCCATTCTTGTGAGATTTCCAACATCGAAGGTAGGCTGGTAACCTAACTCAGTCACAGGGACATCTGTGTTATTATTTTCTACATGGTCATATTTTACCTCAAGGTATGTTGTTGGAGTAATAGACCATGTCCAGGAGAGATAGATGATTCTATCAAGAGAATCAGCATTGGTAGCAGTGGAAGGATGATCATAAGTCCCTATTCCTGCGTTTCTACCAAGAGCATCGGAATTTCTAAAGCTCGCAATAAAGAGATGTTTTGGATGAGGATTGGCAGAAAGCTTTACAAAAAGCTCTGTGGAGGAGAACTTTGATTCAGGAACAGGACCAAGGTAATTCTTCCTTTCAACAGTCTTAGAAGAGGGAAGGTTTGCAGAGACATACCACCACACTCTATCCTTTATCAGAGGTCCACCAATTCCAAGGGCAGGAGTCAAATAAGTTGTTTTTGCAAACAATTCAGGATTAACTGGTTCTGCTCTCCAGTTGTAAGGCTCAGCAACAAATCTGAAGGAGCCTGAAAGAGTGTTGGTTCCTGATTTTGTAACTGCATTTGTTACCATTCCAACTGCCCTCCCAAACTCTGCTGAGATTGCTCCTCTCTTTATATTTACCTCCTGAATATCAAGCTCTGAGAAGCTGGAGAAGAGATTTCCAAAGAAAGGATTTGTCACATTGGAACCATCATAAAGAAATACATTGTCCTGCTGATTTCCTCCTGCATTCAATCTTCCTCCAGCTACACCTGGTGCAAGGGCAAGAAGAGCTGCATATGATCTTCCAAGGGGGAGGTTACGAATCGTGCTGGAATCAATGTTTGTTGAAATCTCAGTGGATTTCACATCAACAAGAGGAGCAACTGCAGTAACTACTATCTCTTCCCTTACCATTCCAGCTGGAACCATCAATGCCTCTACCTGTGTCTCCTTGTCAAGGGCAACAGTTATTTCTAAATCGAGATCCATCATGTCAGGGTGGGTTATTTTCAAGTTGTATTTTCCGGGAAGAAGACCAGCAAACCTAAAAAGACCATTTTCAGTTGTTACATACTCCCTCCCTGCAGGAAGAAGATCTCCGTAAATCAGAACTTTGGCATTTGCCAGTGGTTCAAGGCTTTCTGCATTCTTCACAACCCCTGATACAGAACCCCTGGTTCCTACTGCCTGAGAGAAGGCAAAGGAACCAATTAAAAGAACCATACCAATTAAGATGAAAAGCTTTGAAATTTTCATCTTACCTCCTTTCAAATTTCCAATTTTCTAAATTGCCCATACCTTAAAAATTAACTCTTTCACTTCTTATCCATCACCTCCTTCCTCATTTAAGGCAATCCAAGCTGGT
>JBBIMS010000041.1:8880-9861 GCA_037444285.1 Candidatus Aminicenantota bacterium
TTCTCATCAAAAGATAAATCTAACCCCGAGCTGAACCTGGCGAGGAGCACCTGCAGTTGTAGCAACTCCAAATTTAGGTGAGAGCATATTTCCCACATATCCATCAAAATTCTTCCAGTTGAAAACATTGAATGCATCCACAAAAGCAATAAGAGAATAATTTTTGTAGGCAAAGCTCTTGGAGAGTCTTAAATTAAAGACCTTGGTCGTTGGTGCTCTCTTGGCATTTCTTCCCTCAGGAGGATAATCGTTGGTAAGGACACTGTCTTTGTTGTCGTCTGTTCCAGTGTAGACAAGGTATGGTCTTCCTGTAGCAAATGTTCCCCAGCCACTCAGTTGGAATCCAAAAGGCAAATCTACAATTCCACTGAGAGAAACTCTGTGCCTTTCATCTAAATTGGATGGCGCCTTCTTAAGAAAATCTGGACTGGTATAATATAGATAGCCATAATAGATATTGTTGTCCCACTCAGAATATGTCCAGCCAAGTGTGTAGGCAAGCTGTAAACCCCATGAGCCCTTCTTGTAAGGTTTATCAATTGTAAAGTAGAGAGCATCAAACCATGAATTCCCTTCATCTGTCCAGACATTTATTCTTCCATACTTGGTAGTTAAAACTCTCTTTCCGGTTGTTGCATCAACATAATTGGCATCGTATGTCTGTATCTCATTATATCCTCTAACCCCAACATAACTTATACCGAAGGAAAGATCCTTTATCCTGTGCCTTATTCCAAGGCTGAACTGAAGAGTCATGGGAGGCTTAATATCATCTGGAATGAGGAAAATTTCTGGAGGAGGAACAACACCAAGGGCAATTAGTTTGAGAAGTTCAGCTCGATTATAATATTTATCATCCCATTTAACTGTTCCAGAAGCTCCATCAGGAGAAAAGTAGATGTAATAAACTTTCCATGTCAATCGGAGACTTTCATCAGATGCCACATTCCATACATGTCTATCATAAGCAATTCCAAAACC
>JBBIMS010000042.1:0-4296 GCA_037444285.1 Candidatus Aminicenantota bacterium
AAATGGGAGAGGAGACCCTTACATGAATTTACACAATTTTCTTGACATTACCCTTAAAAAACATAAAAGAAAGTAATTTTAAACTGCGCATCCCTTCCTATTTTTTCACCATTAACTTTATCGTAAGAGACAACCATTATGTTAGGAATGAAGCTAACATTTTTTAAGGGACGATAATCAAAACCTGCAATAAAAAAGGTAAATGGAGCTGAGCCATTCATTGGCACATAGCTAATGTTTGGTCCCCATGGAAGGGGATTGTTCATCCTGTCAATTCTTGAAAGAAAAGCCATCTTCTCAGAGATATTCAAAATTACAAATAATGAATAGACATTAATTTTCAAATCTTTGTTCCCAAAACCCTGCTCCTTTGTTTGATGGGCTAAGAGAAGCCCAATACGATAATTCTCTTCTTTCCACCCCAAAAATCCTTGATATGTATGGTAATCTTTGTGGTTTTCACCCTGAGCATAGTCTCCATATAACTCGATGAAAAAATTCTTGGTGGGTTTGAGCTGAAATGCTCCCATGAATTTTTTATCTTTGTTGAATTCAGACTTTATCCCTTCTCCATTTCCAATTTGTATATGGTAGCCCATTGAATTTCCTTTACCTATTGAGCCTTTTATTGCAACACCAAATTCTCTTGTATCACCCATTTTGTAGAGATCAAGAGGGGTTTTCTCCACTGCCCTATAACCCCAAAAACTCTCGAAAAATTCAATTGTAGGAGTTGTGGAAAGACCAACTATTAAAGTATTTTTCCCTCGACTGTAAGAAATGTAAGCATCTTTCAAATTTGTTTTTAATGTATCAGAGGTCTTGAAGTCTCCCGGACTCATTGCCTCTATACGGAATCGAGTTGACCAGAACTCAGAAAATTTATAATCGTAAGTAAAATAAACCCTTCTAAACCAGAAACCATTCTGGTTTTTTAGCTCACTCCTGTTATTATCAATATTGTAAAAGAAATCGCCAAATACCTGTCCTGAAATTTTCCCTTCGGCAAAGGATATTGAGAACATAAAAAATTGAAAAAAAAGATATAAAATCGCTATTACTGCTGTCTTTGAAAGTTTCATTCTTTAACCTCCAAAAAGATAAATCAATCAAACACTAAATTATCACAGCTTGAGAATAAAATAAATAAGAAAATGATTTTTGAATCTCTTGACAAAGGGGAAAAAATTTTTTATAGGTAAATACATGAATAGAAGAAGGTTTTTTGATTTAATTATAGGCGGCGGTTTCCTTACAGTTCTGGCTTCGATTCTTTATCCAATTTTAAGATTTGTATTCCCTCCAAAACTCCCTGAAGCATCCCAGCTCCAAGTGAATGTAGGGAAAGTTGATGAAATACCCCTCAATTCAGGAAAAATTTTCAGATTTGGAACAAAACCAGGAATAATCGTGCGAAAGGTTGACGGAAGCTTTGTTGCCCTTTCTGCAACCTGCACCCATCTTGGCTGTATTGTCCAGTATAGACCTGAGCTCGGACATATATGGTGCGCCTGCCACAACGGACATTTTGACCTTTCAGGTAAAGTCCTTTCTGGCCCTCCTCCCTCTCCCCTTCAGGAATTTAAAGTAAAAATTATGGGGAATGAAATTTATGTTGTAAAGGAATAGAATGAAAAGGTTAAGAGATTTAATTTATAAATGGCTTGAAGAAAGGATTCCTTTGAAGGAGCTCATTGATTTTATAAGCAAAAAAGGAGTTCCTGTTCATTCCTATTCTTACTGGTACTTCTTTGGTGGTATCTGCCTTTTCCTTTATATAACCCAGGTCATAACAGGTATTCTCCTTCTCCTCTATTACAAACCAACAATGGAATCAGCATATGAAAGTGTTCATTTCATTGTAGCCCATGTCCCCTTTGGCTGGTTAATAAGGTCAATTCACAGCTGGTCTGCTAATCTTTTAATAGGAGCAATATTCATTCATATGTTTTCAACATACTTTTTGAAAGCATACAGACCACCAAGGGAGCTCACATGGCTGACGGGAGTTCTTCTCCTTTTCATTTTTCTTACTTTTGGATTCAGTGGCTATTTACTTCCATGGAATGAACTTGCCTTCTTCGCAACAAAGGTGGGGACAGAAATTGCAGGAGCACTTCCAGTAATAGGGCGTCCTTTGAGAATCTTTTTAAGGGGTGGAGAAGAAGTTTCAGGAGCGACCCTTACAAGGTTTTTTGGACTCCATGTGGCAATCCTCCCTGGTATAACTTTTATAATCCTTGGCATTCATCTCCTTTTGATACAGATTCATGGAATGTCTGTTCCAATCGGAATGAAAGAAAAGGAGCTTAGAAAGGAACCCTTCTTTCCTGATTTTGCCCTAAAGGATTTTATGGTCTGGATTGGGATTATTATAATCCTTCTCTTTCTTTCGGTTTTCTTCCCATGGCCCCTCGGAGATAAAGCAGATCCTTTTGCCCCTGCTCCAGCTGGAATAAAGCCAGAGTGGTATTTCACTTTTATGTTTTTGACTTTAAAACTCATCCCCCAGAAAGTTATTTTTGTAGAGGGTGAAATCCTCGGCGTCCTTGTCTTCTTCTTTGCTGCAATTTTCTGGATGTTTGTCCCATTCCTTGATGTCTGGTCTGCTAAGGAGAAGAAGGGTGGTCTTTTTACATGGATAGGAATTGTCTCCCTTATATACATAGTATCAATGACAATCCTAACTTACATTTTGCCAGGAAAATGAAAAAAATAATTATATATTCTCTTTTCATCTTTTTTTGCCAGTTTTCCTTTGCAAAAAAAGATAGTTGTTTCGATTGCCACAATGAACTTGAAGATAACCTGAAGAAACCTGTTGAAATGATGAAGAGCGATGTCCATTATCAATTTGGGATAAGTTGTGCTGATTGCCATGGGGGAGATCCTCTTATATTTGATGAAAGAGCTATGGATAAGAAATATGGATTTATTGGAGCTCCGGATAAGAAAGGGATTGTGCAAATGTGCTCAAAGTGTCACAACCACGCAGAGTACATGAGGAAATTCAACCCTGGAATAAGAGTTGATCAGTTGGAACTCTATAAAACTTCTAAACATGGGGTTTTACTTGAGAAGGGCGATAAAAAGGTCGCAGTATGCTCTGACTGCCACTCCTCCCATGGTATTCTTCCCACTATTGATTCTCGTTCTTCAATTTTTCCTCAGAAAGTTCCAGAAACTTGCGGAAAATGTCACGGAGACAAAGAATACATGAAGGAATATGGAATACCCACTGACCAGCTTGAAGGATTTTTAGCAAGCGTTCATGGAGAGGCTCTAAAAAAAGGTGATCTCTCAGCCCCTACGTGTAATGATTGCCATGGGAATCATGGTTCTGTCCCTCCCGGAATTGAAAATATTGCCTATGTATGCAGACAGTGTCATTCTTCACCAGCTGAATTATTCCTTAAAAGTCCCCATAAGCCTGCCTTTGATGAAATGGAAATTTTTGAATGCGAGGCTTGCCATGGCAACCACAGGATAGAAAAGCCATCGGATGAAATGCTAAACCCTCAAAAGGGCATATGCTCATCCTGTCATGAAAAGAACTCAAAAGGATTTTCCATATCTGAAAAGATATATTCAGACATAAACAGATTGAAAAGTAGAATCATGGAGGCAGAATTAATATTGAATAAGGTCTACAAGATGGGAGTTGAGGTAAGCGAGACATTCCTTGTTCTCCAGGATGCTAAATCTTCTTTGACAAATGCAAGAAACCTTGTTCATTCCCTTGACATAAAAAGATTAGAGGGGGTAATAAATGAGGGTCTGAAAAATGCTGGAAAAGCTTACGATGAAGGGAGAAAGGGAGAAAAGGAAGCTATAACGAGGAGAAAGGGTTTCGCCTTTTCCCTCATATTTTTTGTTGTCCTGATTTTAGCCCTTTTCCTTCGATTAAGACTGAGGGAGAAGGAGAGGAAGGGGATGTAATTCAAGGAATCTGAAAAATTTAGAAGAACAATGTTTAAGAGCAAGAATAAGAAGTGCTTTATTTGCGATTCGCCTTTATAACCTTCCTATCTCTGGAGCATAAACTTAATTGTAACAATAAACACAACAGGTCGTGGCCTTCCATTTACGAGATAAGGTTCATAAATCCACTGCCTTACAGCCTCTATAGCTGATTTTTCAAGAATTGGATGGTCAGATTTTATAATTCTTATATCGTGTACCCTTCCATTTATGTCAGTGGTTGCCTCAAGAACAACATCTCCTTGAATGCAGGATATAATTGCTATTTCAGGGTAAACAGGCTCAACCTTCTTAATGAGCTTTGGAGGTTTGTGG
>JBBIMS010000042.1:4306-9192 GCA_037444285.1 Candidatus Aminicenantota bacterium
AATTTTCTTATATTCGAGAGTTGGTATTGAGCCATAGGAAATTCCCCAGGGAACCCCTTCAGGAGAACCTCCAACCACTCCCCAGGGAACACCATTTCCAACCTCTGCTCCACTTTCAAACTCAGGGTTTTCTCCTTCTACCAATGTCTCTGGTATAGATGCAAAAAACCCTCTTTCTTCTGTTTTAGGGGTCTCTCTTTTATCTCTTTTTATACCTCCACCAAGAGGTTGTCCAACAGGTGGAGCTGGAGGTAGAATTATTATCGGCAATGTCTCAACCTTTTTTAAAGGAGGAGTTTCCTGCGTTCCTATGAGAGGAATTATTATGAGGGAGCTAATTATTCCTGCATGAAAAAGAACAGCAAAAAAGATGGTTAGAATTCTCAGCAAAACCCCGTTCCCTTTTTCAAAGGTTAAAACTATGTTTTTCATTTTCCACCTCCCATATATAATTTAGGAATTTTTAAAAATTTTTCAAGAGAAAAATTCAAAGAGTTTAATCAATTTTTAATTTTGTCTTAGCCTATTAGTGAAAAAATATTATCAAGATTTTCCTCTTCAAAGATTTTTCTCGCAATTTCTTCCTTCTTTTCCCATTTAACAAGCCTTATAAATCCATTTTCAATTTCAATCCCAGTCATTCCATCGGGGTAAATGCAACATCCTGAATTAAAATAACATGGCACCGGAATTTCTTTTTCAAGTCTTTTCTCAGGTTTTCCATCTCGATTCTCTAAGAGGGACTTTTTTATTTTGCTATCGATCTCTTGAATTTCTTCAAAAACTTTTTTTCTCTGCTCTTCTGTAAGCTCAGGAATGGACTTTTCAAGCTCTTCTATTCTCATTCTCAATCTGTCGATTTTTGAGAGGGACTCAAACATTGCCCTGTGGGTATGTCCTGCAATGAAAAGAATTTTCTTCCCCTTTGCCCATTTGTAATAAGCTTCTTCCCTTCTATCCCTTACCTTCCAGTTCTGGGCAGGGGAATTGGACGGGATACCTGTCAGCCTCTGAAAGGGCTTCCATATGTATCTTACAATCCATCGGCTTAATGGCCAAAGAATGTCGGATTCAAGCTCACCCTGATGACCGTGAGCGATAAATATCTTATCGTTTATTAGAAGAGATTCAACAATCTGCATATCACAAAAAATAGGAATTTTCTCTCTAAAAGATTTTATGTTCCAGAAACGGTCATGATTTCCAAAGATTCTTATCAATCTTCCTTCAAGGAAAAATTTTCTTTCTAAGTCGTAAACTTCTTTGTTAAAACCAGAAATTTTATCAAAGTCACATTCCCAGAGTTCCTCGGTGTCTCCAGCTGAAATCAAAAAGAATCTGTTTTCAAAGTAATAGGTAAGTGCCTTAAGGTAAACATCTTTATTAACCTGAAAGTCATCACTCCCCCTCTTTCCATCCCCTATGTGCTGGTCAGAAATTATTATGATTTTCTCTTTTTTTAAATCAAGATAAAGTCTTGCAGCTTTTTTAAAGGCTCTGTCCAGAGCTCTTTCAATCACGCTTTATCTCCCTCATCAATCCATAAAAATTTTCAAAAACTGATTGTTCAAAACCCATCTCATCCTTTACAATATGATAGTATTTATCAAGGGAGTTGGTGAATTTTGCCTTTAGCACCAACTGGATAATTGTAAGAATATCCCTTCTATTCTTGCTGTAGGAAAGGTCTGAAATGGGGATGGGGTAGTCTGAGCCAAAAACAAGCTTTTCATGAGGAACATCCTCTTTTATTCTCTTTACATAGGGTATTCTGAAAGGAGTTGCAAGAGCTGAAATGTCTCCAAAGAATCTCCATCCTTTTTTCTCAGACTCTTTCATTAAGGAGAGGAATTCATTGAAATAGTCGGGGTCAAAGGCTCCGAAATATGGAGTTGAGCAATGAGCAGCTATGACTGTAACTCCCATTTCAAGGGCTTTTCTAAGATAAACTGGATTATCATACTTTGAAAACTCAGGAATTGATGTGGGAACTGCATGTTCAGGACCGGTGTGGCAGAGGAGGGGAAGGTTCTTTTCTGAGAGTTTTTTATAAAAGGGAATACATTTAGGGTGGGATGGATCTATGAGCTGGGAAGAGGGTATCCATTTGCAAAGGACAGCTCCCTCTTCTATGCATCTTTCAAGTTCATGAATTGAATCCCTCCTGTATGGATGGATAGATGCTCCAAAAAGGAGTTTTGAATTCTTTTTAACAAGGGAGATTATGTAATTGTTGGAAGTGTAAAGATGAGTAAAATTTGGCAAAGGCTCTCCGTTTTCATTGTGAGCCATATCCATTGCAAGAAGGACACCCCTATTAATTCTTTTTGAAGATTTAATTTCTCCAATTATTTTTTCTCTGACAGATTTTGTTGTTACCCTTTTAAAAATAGAGCCTGTCACAATAAGCATAGCAAGGAATGCCGGACTCCAGATAAATTTTTCAGAGAAAAAACATTCTGATGAGGGATCATCTCCTGGGCCACCAATATGGATGTGAATGTCAATTACTTTCCCTTCCATTTGTTTTTAATATAAACTAAAATTAAAAAATGTTCAAATAATTTCTTTTCCGAATGGAGTGAGAGCAAGAGTAGCAAGTTTTATATGCTGGATGGAAAAAGGTATTCCTATGATTGTTATTGCACACAAAGCTGCAAATAGAAGATGTGTAAGGGAAATCCATATTCCTCCAATGAGAATCCAGATTATATTCATTAAAGTTGAAAGACAACCTGTGGAAGATTCCTTGTTAACAATATTTCTTCCAAAAGGCACCAGCCCAAGCAAGGCAAGTTTAAAGCACTGATAACCGAACGGAATCCCTATTACTGTTATACAGAGAAGAAGCCCGCCTATAAAGTACTCAAGGAATATAAATATTCCTCCTCCGAAAAGGATCCATAAAATATTGCCAATTACGCCCAAAAACACCTCCATTTAATATTTTTACAGAAATAATTTGAAAATAAAATTATAAAAGGTTATCTTTAAATTTCATATTTTCCCTGGAGGGAAAAGATGAAGGTAAGGATTCTTGGAATATCTGGAAGTCCAAGGGAAGGAAGTAACACAGAAACCCTTGTTAAAGAAGCTCTTTCTGCCGCATCTCAAATTGGGGATATTGAGACAGAATTTATAGAGATAGCCTCTTTGAGGATAACTCCATGCAAGGGTTGTTACGAATGCTATGGATTTTCAAAAGGGGCTGATTGGGATAATCTCTGTTTTAAGTTTCATGATGATGTTCCCAAGGTTTACAGGAAAATCTATGAGGCTGACGGAATTATCATCGGTTCTCCTGTTTATTCAATGGATGTTCCTGCAAAACTAAAAGCTCTCATGGAAAGGGGAGCACCATTCTGCCACTATGCTTCCTCCAAACTTTCAGGAGCTATTGCCTTCAAAGTAATAGGAGGGATAGTTGTTGCCTTTGAAAAAAGGGGTGGACAGGAGTCAACTCTCTTTACAATATGGAGGTTTGCCTCATCCCTTGCCCACAGTTTCATAGTTTCAGCGACACCTTTCCCACTGGACCCACCTCCCCAATCCTCATTTTTCGGAGGCCTTGCAGATACATCCTCCTCAATTGAGCCTCTTTCAGGGAAAGCTGTTTTGAGAGAGTTATCAAGGGAAAAGCCACCAATATCATCAATTTACTCCTTAAGGGCTGTTAGAAATCTCGGAAGGTCAGTTGCCCTTTCATCCATGATTGTAAAAGCAGGAATTGAGAAACTAAAAGAGTTGGGAATTGAGCTTCCTCCTTTACCCCTTTCCCCTTTTCCACAAGAGATGATTAAAGAAGGCTCCTATCTTGACAGGATTAGAAAGGGAGAGGAAGAGCCTCCTTCCTATCAAAAAATCCGATAACCGGTTCAGGCTTTAACTGACAACTACTTCCAGTCCAGGAGTCTTTTCTCCCCTTCAAGCTTTTTTATCTCCGTTACATCCTGTATTACTTCTATGGTTCCCAGATATTCTCCTTTATCATCTCTAACTGGGAAATAGCGAATGTGAACTGTCCTCCCTTCTAAGTTAATCCAGAACTCAGCTACATCTCTTTTCCCCTCTTTAAAAGCCTTCAAAATCTTCTCCACCATATAATAACTTTTCGGAGGATGGCACAACTGAACAGGTCTTCCCAGAACAGATTTTGACCTAGCAAATATTTTGTGATCCTTGGAGTAGAATTTTACTCTGTCGTCTCTGTCAATGAAGCTCACCTCTAATGGAAGGGTTTTGAATATTTCACTTATTTCTTTCGGAGAAAGAAAACCGACTTCAACTTCAAAATCCCCCTCCTTTTTTGGTGGAGTCCTGTCTACCTCCAATCTCTGTCCTCTAAGGGCAATTTGCACTTCCTTGGGTAAAGAAAGGATCTGTTCAGCAGATAGAGAGCCTTCGATCTCGTAGGGCTGAACTGGATGGGATGAAGGTTTCCAAGCATCTCCGGGAGTAAATTTGTAATAACCGAATATTTCTTCCTGTTCCCTTATAGCCACCCATTCACCTTCGCTGAGAAGAGCGTATAAGGTAGGATAAAAAATATTATTTTCTCTGTAAACCATGTCCACAAGTCCTGAGGATAGATCTTCAACATATTTCTTTATCTTTTCCATGAAGTCACTCCACCCCATTTCTGTTTCCATTGAGAGAAGACGGCTGAGCCCTCTTATGGCATACCTGTTCTCATCGTGCTTTGTCCATAGGACTGTTGGAACCGCTGTTATTCCTCTTCTCTCTATGTAAGGAAAGATCAGCATCTCCTCCCTTGAGTAATGGGTTTTCCCAATTTCCTTTAGCTCATCCACCAGCTCCCTCAGAGAGATCAGCATCTCTATCCTTTTATCTTCGTCTTCCAGAGTTGCAAAGGAATTAGCATAGAG
>JBBIMS010000042.1:9217-9657 GCA_037444285.1 Candidatus Aminicenantota bacterium
ATCATTTTCCATATAGAGAGTGTGCAATGGATGACCCGATGGAATTTTTTCAACTTCAAGCCCACCACTTATTGCGCCCCGAAAAAGTTCCACATGAATGTCGCACATTCTTGCTATTTCCTTTGCTGATATCCCTTCCCTTACAAGTTCCTGCTCTATGAGGGGAATTTCAAGGGGGGAAAGAGTGGTTAAAACCTCTTTGAATTGCTCTTTAAGCTCCTTCACACTTTTGCCAGCGTGGAGCTGTTTAAGAAGCTCTTTTAAAATTTCTTTTTTTGATTCTTTGTCTTTCAATAGCTCAGACATGACACCTCCTTAATCTCTCTTTAATTTTCTCAATTCCTTCAACAATTCCTCAAACTTCTCATCTGAAAGTTTTTCAAGTTTTTTAGCCTGTCCTAAGATTATTGTTCTTGCAAGGGTTTTTCTCAGTATAGGAT
>JBBIMS010000043.1:0-9524 GCA_037444285.1 Candidatus Aminicenantota bacterium
AGAAAGAGGAATCCCCCATTTTGAATTGAAAAAGTCCGTGGAGAGGGAAGTGAAGGGAAAAATCGCTCAATAGAATGTTAAACAGAGGAAAACAATTATCCAGTAAGAGGATGGGAGTTCTTTTATTTCTTTCAGTCTGATCTTTTCTTCAGAGCTAACTTCTCTTAAATTGAGGACTTTTGAGCCAAAACTATCTAAGAAATAATAAGCAAGATTGCTTAGCAAAGAAAGAACACAGAATAGAAAAGCTGCCCATAGGGCTGAGCGAAAACTTCCAAATTTATCTGCAATTGATGCTTCGATGTTAAAGCTTAATATTGTTCCCAATCTGCTCAGGGTCAATGAGATCCCAAAGGCTAAAGCAAGCTCCTTTCCTTTAAACCATCTCGCAAGTATTGCACTCTGGCAAACAACAAGGGATTCTGAGCCGATCCCGAATATAACTCTTCCGATATAAATTGTGTAGATATTACCTGCAACAGCTACAATAAATGCTCCAAGAACAATCAGGAGTGAAAAGAGAAGGCTTGCTTTCCTTGTTCCAATTCTGTCAACAAGAAGACCACCAAGGAATACAGAAAATATTGCTGCAATGCTATAGGCAGAATAGGCGATTCCTATTTGCTCCCTTCCTATTCCAAGAGCTTTTATAAGGAGGGGAGCAATTGCTCCCAGACTATCATAGGCAAAATAGCTTCCGTATGCGAGGAAGGCAACGAATAGAAGGATTAAAAATCTGTATCCAGGGGATGAAGGATTTAAAAATTTTATCTCTCTTTTCTCGGTCATTTCCAAAAGATAAAATTTGCCAGAAAAAGGGAGAAGTGTCAAATCTTTCTGGTTTTGGAAAATTTATTTTGAAATTTTGATTTTTTGCAATAAAATTGAATTGTGATTGGGTATCCAAGCAAGGTTCTTGTAGTGGCTGACTATGAAAATTACCACTTTATAGAAAGCTTCAGACCTCCAATAGATTTTGTGCTTTCCTGTGGAGATGTCCCTCTTCATATCCTCGAAGAAATATACGAATTTTATAAGAAGCCAATATTTGCTGTTAAGGGTAATCATGATTCCACAAAACCTTTTCCACGCTTTGTGGAAGATGTGCATTTTAAAGTTGTTATGCATAGAAACTGGTTGATAGGAGGGTGGCAGGGAGTGCCATATTACAAACATTCAGGGCATTATCAGTGGGATGATGCAGAAGCAGATTTTTATCTGAGCAGGTTCCCTTATGTAGATATATTTATTTGCCATGCTCCTGTTTATAAAATGACAGACAAAGAAGATTATGCCCATACAGGAAGTGAAGCAATTCTAAAATACATAAAAGAGAAGCAACCAAAATATGTTTATCATGGTCATGTTCACTTAAAAATGGGGACAATGATTGGAAACACTGCTGTTGTGAGTATTTTTGGTGCTCAGATTGTAAATCTAACTTAGTGTTTTTCAATTCTGTTGACAAATATTATAAAAATCAAAGATAATTAAAAATGATAAAGATTGCAATAGCATCTGATCATGCAGGTTATAGACTGAAGGAATTTCTTAAAGAAAACTTTGAAGGTTCTATTATAATCGATGATTTTGGAACATTTTCTGAAGAATCTGTTGATTACCCTGATTACGGATCAAAGGTTGCAGAGGGGGTTTCTAAGGGTCTGTATGAACGTGGAATCCTCATATGCAAAACAGGTATAGGAATGTCTGTTGTTGCCAACAAATTTAAAAATGTAATAGCAACCCTTTGCCACGATGAAGTCACTGCTATTGCAAGTAGAGCTCACAACAATTCAAACCTTCTATGTTTGCCAGGAACTTTAACTGGGGAACTTGCATTAAAAATAGTAAAGTTATGGCTTGAGACTCCCTTTGAGGGTGGAAGGCATGAGAGGAGATTCAGGAAAGTGAAAGAAATAGAGAATCAAAACTTTAAATAGAGGTGAAGTATGGAGCTGGAATTAAAAATTAGCAATTTATGTGAGAGGATTGAAAGGAACAATATCTGGAGGCAGAGGGAATGTGTAAATCTAATTCCCTCTGAGACTACCCCAAGCCTTCTCGTCAAGCTGTGTGAAATATCTGATCCTGCAGGAAGATATGCTGAACACAGAACAATGAAGGGGAAGGAGATCTATTTCTATCAAGGAACTGATTTTATAAGGGATGTGGAGGAAGAGCTTAGAGAGGAGATGAAGAAATACTTTGGCTGTTCCAATGTGGAACTGAGACCCATAAGTGGGCAGATGGCAAATGAGATTGTTTTTAAGGCAATGGTTAAATTCATAAATAAAGATAAGAATCCGGGTGAAAAATCAAGGAGAATGAGAGCAGTTATAAACAATGAGCTTACTAAAGGTGGACATCTTAGTTCACAGCCAATGGGTGCCCTTTTTAACTTTGTTGAGGAAAATCCTGAAACTGGAAAAGAAAATGTTTTCAATTTCCCTGTCAGGAAGGATAACCCTTACAAAATAGACACTGATAAACTCTCTGAGCTTATATTCTCTGTAAAACCAGAGCTTATAATTTTCGGGAAAAGCATGTTTATCTACAAGGAGCCTGTGGAGTTTACAAGGAATCTCATAAAGGATATGAATCCAAGACCAATAATAATGTTTGATATGGCTCATGTCCTTGGGCTTTATGGAGCATTTCAGGAGCCTTTCAAAGAGGGAGCTGATGTTGTGACAGGAAGCACCCACAAGACATTCTTTGGACCGCAGAGAGGAGTAATAGCGGGAAATATGGATGAAGGCTCAGGTCTTGAGAAACTATGGGTAGAGATAAAGAGCAGGGCATTTCCTGGTTCAACTTCAAACCATCATCTCGGAACACTTCTGGGGCTTCTCATGGCTACATACGAGATGAATCACTTCAAAAAGGAATATCAGACCCAGGTTGTAAAGAATGCAAAGGCTTTTGCAAAGGCACTAAAGGAGAGAGGAATTAAAGTTGAAGGGGATGAGACAGATGGATTTACAGAAACCCATCAGGTTCTTATAAGGGTAAGGGAATTTGGAACAGGAGAAGAAATTGCAAGGAGGCTTGAAGAAAACAATATCATTACAAATTATCAGGCTCTCCCTGATGATGAAAGCTTTGTTGGCTCAAGTGGAATAAGGATGGGAGTTCAGGAGATGACAAGGTTCGGGATGAAGGAAAAGGATTTTGAAGAACTTGCGGAATTGATTGCTGATTGCGTAAGGAAAAACATCAATGTCAAGGAAAGGGTAATAGAATTCAGAAGAAGATTTTTGAAAATGCAATACTGTCTTGATCCTGAAAAGGCTATCCCCCTTGCTGTAAAAGTCCTGTCATCGATCTTTTCAGAAAGCTCTTATTTAAAAAAATTCTCTGAAAACCTCCTCCTTTTTGTTAAGGGGTTGGAGAAGTTCTGAAGATGTTGAAAAGGGTTTTGCTCTTTCTAATTTCATTATCCACAGCCATTTTTCTACTCTCGGAACAGACCCTTTATCTCAAAATATCCGAAAATCCAGGCTTTGAGAGATTGGTAATTCAGGCAGAAGTTCCATTTGTCTATGTAATGATGCCTGAAAAGAATCATCTTGCCATAAGTATTTCCAGTGGAGATTTTGGATTTAAAGAGAGACTTTTTGAAAAGGAATTTATAAAGAGTGTTTTATGGGACAGCAGCTCCAGAGAATTAAAAATTTACTATAATAAAGAGAACATTAAATTTGTAAGCTTCACTCTCAATGATCCATTCAGACTTGTTATAGATTTTTCCGAAAGCTTAAAGAAAGATTCTGAAAAGGAGGAACAACCAGAGAAAAAAACACAGATGGAAGAGAGGCAAACTTCAGTGAGAAGATCAACCCAGATAATTGTGATTGACCCTGGTCATGGAGGAGAAGAAGAAGGGGCTGTTGGTCCTTCCGGACTAAAAGAAAAGAATGTCACTCTTTCAGTGGCTAAAAAGCTAAAAAATATAATTGAGCAGAGAACAGGAATAAAAGTGTTTTTAACGAGGGATGGAGACCAAGGGAAGTCCCTTGATGAGAGAATTAGCATATCCAACAACCTGAAAGCTGACCTTTTTATATCTATTCATGTCAATGCATCGATAAGAAAAAATGCCAGTGGAGCAGAGACCTATTTTCTAAGCCTTAATGCCACTGATGAGGATGCAAAAAGGCTTTCCGAGATTGAGAACTTGGGAGAAGATTTAGAAGAGAATTCAGATTTAAAATTAATCCTTTGGGATATGGCTCAATCAGCTTTTCTGAAACAGAGCTCACTTCTTGCAGAGCTTATCCAAGGAGAGCTAAATTCCCTTCTCAGAACAAAGGACAGGGGTGTTAAACAGGCTCCCTTCAAAGTATTGACTGGTTTAACCTCTCCAGCTGTCCTTGTTGAGATAGGTTTTATCACAAACCCTGAGGAAGAGAAAAAACTCAGGTCTGAATCATTTCAAGAAAATATTGCTGAAGCAATATATCGAGGCATATTGAAATTTATAAAGCAGAGGGAAAGAATTTGAAAAATCGTTATTTTTTGATTGCTGCTGCAGGCATTCTTTTCCTTATCATTGTAATTGCTTTTATTACTTTTATAACTGAAAGGAAAGAGAAACCTTCCGGAGTTCTATCACCAGCTCCAGAGACCTCCTTTCAGCAAGAGATTTTAAAGGCTCAAGAGGAAATAAAAGTAATAATATTTCTTCCGTCTCCTGATGATGAATTTCTACATCCTGAGGAGAGGAAAATTTTAAAAACCCATTCCCTATCAAATCAGGTAAAGCAGGTAATTTTGGAGATATTGAAAGGCTCTGAAAAAGGAAATCTTAGCCCGATTCCGCCCCAGACAAAAATAAGAGAAGTCTATATTCATAAGGATGGAACAGCTTATGTAGATTTAACTTCTGATTTCATTTCAGGGAATTCAGGAGGTTCATCTTCTGAAATAGAAGCTATTTATACAATTGTAAATTCTATTACATTCAATTTTCCCTTTATCAAAAGAGTTCATTTCCTGATCGATGGAATGGAGAGGGAAACACTGAAGGGACATTTAAGACTTGATCGATCTTTTCTTCCCAATTATTCTATGATAAAGAGTGAATGAATTTTTGAAGATTTGAAATAAATTTGAGATAATTTTTAAGATGAGGAAGATTTTATTTGTTATTTTTGTTTCTCTTTTATCCTTTTTTGTCTTCTGCAAGGAAAATTTTGAGCAACTGAGAAAGGAAATGGTAGAGTTTCAAATAAAGAGGAGGGGGATAAAGGATGAAAAAGTCCTTTCAGCAATGCTTAAAGTTCCAAGGCATCTTTTTGTTCCTCCTGAATGGGTAAATCAAGCCTATGAAGATTATCCCCTTCCAATTGGTGAGGGGCAGACAATTTCTCAACCATATATAGTAGCCCTCATGACAGCTTCTCTTTGTTTGAAAGGGAATGAGAAGGTTCTTGAGATTGGGACTGGCTCTGGCTATCAGGCAGCTGTTCTTGCTGAAATTGTGAAGGAGGTTTATACAATTGAAATAAGAGAGAGTCTTGCTCTTTCTGCTGAGAAAAGACTTAAAAAAATGGGATATAAGAACATCAAAGTAAAAGTTGGAGATGGTTATTTGGGCTGGAAAGAATATGCTCCCTATGATGGCATTATTGTTACTTGTGCTGCACCAACTCCGCCTCCACCCTTGATTGAGCAGCTTAAAGAGGGCGGAAGAATGGTGATCCCCCTTGAGGAGAATCCCTTTTACCAGAGTCTTGTCCTTATTACAAAGGAAAAGGGAAAATTAAAGAAAAAATCAATAGAAGCTGTTAGATTTGTTCCGATGGTAAGGGAAAAGGAGAAGTGAAAATTCCCTATGCTGAATCTTCTGGGAAAGAACCTGAGTGAATTGGAACAGTTGCTTCTTCCTGTTTTAGCTGAACCCTACAGAGTAAGACAGATCTATCACTGGATCTATCAAAAGAATGCAAAATCCTTTTATGAAATTACAGAGCTATCTAAGGAATTAAGGAAAAGGCTTGGCGAGAAGTTTTCAATAGTTTATCCTGAAATTGAGAAGGAGATGGTTTCAAAGGATGGCAGTGTGAAATTCCTTTTCAAACTTTCAGATGGTAAAAAGATAGAATCTGTTCTTCTTCCTGAAACAAACCGAAACACATTTTGCATTTCCACTCAGGTTGGTTGTAAGATGGGATGCAAATATTGCCTGACAGGTAAAATGGGATTTAAGAGGAATCTTGAAGTTGATGAAATAGTGGCTCAGGTTCTTGTTCTTGCTGAAAGGGTAAAACCAAGGGACAGAAGAATAAATATTGTTTTTATGGGAATGGGTGAGCCTCTCGATAATATAGAAAATCTTAAAAAGGCAATTTCCCTCATAACTGACCCCAATGGAATTTCAATATCTCCAAGAAGAGTGACTGTCTCAACCATAGGTATCCCTGGAGGATTGACGAGTATAAGAGAGATTCCAAGACCTCCCAAGATTGCTGTATCTATAAATAGTCTGGATGAAGAGAAAAGGGAGTTTTTAATGCCTGCAACTAAAAAGTTTAAGCTTGGTGAAATTTTAAAGGAGATGGAGAGCCTGAAACTTAAAAGAGGAGAAAGGATAACTATAGAATGGGTTCTCATAAAAAATGTAAATGATGGAGAGGATGAAATCGAAAGACTGAAAAAGCTTTCAAAAAGAGTTCCCATAAAGGTAAATGTTATTCCTTATAATTCCTCTCCATTACTACCCTTTGATAGAACAGAGGAAAGGAATGCTGAGGACTTTGCTCTAAGGATAGAGAAGAAGGGAATATCAGTAACTGTAAGGAAAAGAAGGGGGGATGACATATCTGCTTCCTGCGGACAATTGGCTATAATTGAAGAGAGATGAGCGAAAGTATAATTTTAAGAGGGGTAAGGGTTCACAACCTAAAGAATATAAATCTTGATATCCCCCTCAATAAATTAATTATTATTACTGGAGTGAGTGGTGCTGGGAAATCTTCCCTTGCTTTTGATACTCTCTATGCAGAAGGGCAGAGAAGATACATTGAGTCCCTTTCTTCCTATGTGAGACAATTTTTCGAAAAGATAGAAAAACCAGATGCTGATATAATAGATGGGATCACGCCCGCAATTGCAATCCAGCAAAGAGCAACAACAAAAAACCCCAGATCTACAGTTGCAACTGTAACAGAGATATGGGACTACATGAGAATTCTTTTTGCAAGGATAGGAACCCTTTACTGCCATAGATGTAATTCTGAGGTTAAAAAGGACACAATAGACTCAATTGTAGAGGATGTCTTTAAAAAGTGGAAGGGTGAAAGGATAATAATTTTTTTCCATTATCAAGGAGACTCTGAAAGCCTCAGGAAAAAGGGCTTTTATAGAGGCTTGAAAGGAACAGAGCCTTTCCCAATAGAGGATAGAGATTTTGTTGATATAGATGTGATTGTGGATAGATTGATTGTGGAAGAGTCAGAAAGGGAGAGGCTTGTTGATTCCCTGGAAACTGCATTAAGGGAGGGTTCGGATAGAGTAGGGGTAAGGGATCTGAAAGGTGAGGAGGTCATTTATTCAGGGAAATATGAGTGCAAAAAATGTTTGGTTGTTTATGAAGAACCTGACCCAAATCTTTTCTCCTTCAACTCTCCTTAGGGAGCATGCGAAAGATGCCATGGTTTTGGAGACATTATAACCATCGATGAGGAAAAGGTTGTTCCCAATAAGAATCTTTCCCTTGAGGAGGGAGCTATTGAGCCATGGACAAAGCCGTCGACAGAAGCTTTGATGAAAGAGCTCATAAGGGAAGCAAAGAAAAGGAAAATTCCAACAGATATTCCTTTCAAGGACTTGAAAGATGAGCATAAGAGATTTGTAATGGAGGGGGATGAAAAATATTACGGTGTTAAAAGGTTTTTTGAGTGGCTTGAGGACAAGAAATACAAGGTGGAGGTAAGGGTTTTCCTCGGGAGGTATAGGAAATATGAGCAATGCCCTGTTTGCAAGGGAAGTAGGTTGAAAAGAGAGGCTAATTTTGTAAAGCTCAACGGAAAGACAATTGCCGAAGTGGCTGAAATGACCGTTGGAGATGCCTACAAATTCTTTAGTTCCCTTCATCTCACCCCTTCTCAAGAAAAAATTGCTGAAACTCCATTGAAGAGCATACTTAAAAGGCTTGATTATCTTCTCAAGGTAGGTCTTGATTATATAACTCTTAACAGAATGACTTTTACCCTCAGTGGTGGAGAGGCACAGAGAATAAATCTTGCGACAGCTCTTGGCTCTTCCCTCGTAGGAGTCTTATTCGTTCTTGATGAGCCTTCAATTGGGCTTCATCCAAGGGATAATGAAAGGCTAATAAATATTTTGAAAACATTGAGGGACAACGGAAATACAGTTGTGGTTGTTGAGCATGACCCTCAAATAATAAAGTCCGGAGATGTAATCATTGATCTTGGACCAGGAGGAGGGGAGGAGGGTGGTTATGTAATGCTCAATGGAAGTGTGGATGAGTTTATAAAAAATTGCAATTCCATAACTGCCCAGTATCTAAGGGAGGAGAAAAAAGTTTTGATTAGCAAGAGAAGATTTACTCCCAATAAATTTCTCAAGATTTACAAAGCAAGAAAATTCAATTTAAAAAATATAAATGTAGAAATTCCATTAAATTCTTTTACCTGTATTACTGGAGTTTCTGGCTCAGGGAAAAGCACCCTTTTATACGAGATCATATATAAAGGATTGAGAGGAGAGGAGAAAGAGAATTTTGATAAAATTGAGGGAAAAGAAAATATAAAGGAAATAATCCTTGTGGATCAAACACCAATTACAAAATCTTCAAGGTCAATTCCAATTTCCTTTACAAAAGCAATGGATGGAATAAGATATCTTTTCGCCGAGATGAAGGAGTCCCGTATCAAAGGCTTCACCCCTTCTACCTTCTCCTTCAATGTTCCTGGCGGAAGATGCGAAGAGTGTAAAGGTGCTGGGAAAATAACTGTGGAGATGCAATTTCTATCGGATATCGTCTTGACCTGTGAAGAGTGCAAAGGTAAGAGATATAAGAAGGAGGTTCTTGAAGTAACATATAAAGGGAAAAACATTGCTGATGTTCTCGAAATGTCAATCAGTGAGGCAATAAGGTTTTTCAAAGGGATGGATGAGATTGTCTCAAAATTGATACCCCTTGAAAAAGCAGGTCTAGGATATTTAAAGCTTGGACAACCTATATCTGAACTCTCAGGAGGAGAAAATCAAAGGTTAAAACTTGCTGTTTATCTTAATTCAACAGCTGAGGGCGGGAATCTATTCCTTCTGGATGAACCAACCACAGGCTTACATCTTGATGATATAAACAAGCTGATAAGCTCCATAGAAACTCTTTTAAAAATAGGGAATACTGTGATTGTAATAGAGCATAACCTTGAAATTATTAAATTAGCAGATTGGATAATAGACCTTGGTCCTGAAGGTGGAGACAGGGGAGGATATGTGGTATATCAGGGGCCTCTCGAGGGTATTCTAAAGGTGAAAGAATCTAT
>JBBIMS010000044.1:0-4774 GCA_037444285.1 Candidatus Aminicenantota bacterium
AATAAATACAATCTGTTGCCATGTCCCAAGGGTAAGATTACCATTGGATATGGGAACTGTTAGAGAGGGTCCAAAAATGGAAGCTCTGAGATGGGAAGAGCCATTGTCATCACCCCATGTTTTCTCATGATGGTAGGGAATACTTGATGGAATCAATTTTTCAAGAACCTCCCTCATATCTTTGCAGAGATTTGGCTCGAATTCTATTGTTGTAACAGCACCTGTTGAACCTGGAACAAAAATTGTTACTATACCTTCCTTTACATTGGCACTTCCAACCTTCCTTTTTATATCTGATGTTAAATCCTTTATATCAGTAAATCCTGATGTGGAAATAACTATTGAATCATTTATTATTTTCATAGAGAATAGTTTAGAATAGAAGTCTATCAAAGGCAAATTTTTTGAATTTGAAAATAATATGTTGTATTATTTTAATAAATGTTGAAAGGAAAAAATTAGGAAAGTAAATGGATCTAAACAAAGAAGCAATCGAAAGGATTATAAAGGAAGCAAATGTTGCAAGAAAATCTTTGATAATTTACCCTGAGTCCCATCCCACATCTTTATCAAGAATTCAAGAGTTTTTTTCTCTTTTAAGTGAGTTTCTCAAAGAGTCTTCCATAACTCTTGGCGTAAAGAGTGACTCCTTTCAATGGGGTGAGGAAGAAATAAAGCTTGAAAATCCTGCTCTTAAAGAGTTCCATTCTTTGCTGAAAAATCATCAAATTCTTGCGATTCAGCTGAGCAAAGAGATTGAAGAGGAATCAATAAAAAAGTTTTTCAGACTGCTCTCTCTTGCACCCGAAAGGATAGCTTCTGAGGGAGGCTTTAGAAGTATCGCAGAAAGGGAGAAATTGAATGGAATAAGCTTTGTTTTTTTTGACCTTCAACTGGCTGAAATTAAAGAGGAGGAGAGGATCAAAGCCCATGATGGAAAATCAGAAAGTGAAAGGGATGTGATTCTGAAAACTCTTTTACTACAGCCCTCAATTTTAATTTTGGATCCAACCCTCCAGGAGAAATTGGAAAAAATTATTAAATCATCTGAGGATATTGAAGAAATAAGAAATGTCCTTCTTACTATTGAATCAGCCATTCAGAATTCTTCAGATGAGGAGGCAGCTCCAGCTTACAGGTTCTTGTTTTCCATTCTAAGTATACCCCTGAAGGAAGAATATGCTTTGTGGCTTAAAGATCTGGGAAAGAGGAATCCCTCCCTTCTCAAAAGGATAGCCTCAAATATCCCAAAGAGAATCCTTATTGAAGCCATGAGAATTGTTAAGGAAATGGGAATTGAGAAGAAGGAACTGGAGATTTTCCATTCCTTGATTTTCGAAAAGAACAAAGAAAGAATAGAGAATTTTTTAAGAAGCTCAGCAATTGTGGATGATATACCCATATCATTGGAGGAAAATTACAAAAACATTATGAATGAAATGATGGAAAGGATAATCCTCCCTTCCCCCTTCCCTGACCTAAAAGAAGAGGCATGGAAAGAGCTATCAGAACAGAAGATGAGAGAAAATCTCTTTAAACTGGATCTCGAGGCTCTTGATTGGGAAGTTGATGAAAATGAATTTAAACTTATTGTTCAGAGACTCCTCGATTATTACAAACTCTTCCTTCAGACTGCTCAGTTTGAAAAGGTTAGAATCTTAATCTCTGCTTTTGAAGAACCGAGAAAGGAGGAATGGAAAAACAGGGTTTTAAAAAGTTCCCTTGAATCAATGAAAAGCAGCGATACAATTAAATTGCTTATAGAGAACCTGAAGGAAATCTGGGGGAAGGAGAAGATTGAGGAGATAAAATCTATTTTCCATTTTATAGGGGGAGAAGCTGTTCCTTTATTAGTGGAGGCACTTATTGAGGAGGAGGACAAATACACAAGGAGAATATTAATTGATATAATAAGCGAACTTGGTATAACTCCAGAAATTGCCAGGGCTAATCTAAAATCTGAAAAATGGTATGTTGTCAGGAATATGCTGGTTATAATAAGGAACACTGGAGGAAGGGATTTTATAGATGATGTTTTAAAGTGCACAGAGCATCCCCATTTAAAAGTTAAGATGGAAGCTATCAGAACCCTTTCCCAGCTTGGTTATGAAAGGACTGATGAAATTCTAATAAAATTCATTGAAAGCCCTGACCTCAATCTTAAATTACAGGCTCTTTCCATTGTTCCTGCTTTAAGAGTCACATCCTTGATCCCCTATCTTAACAACTATTTGAAGGAGATAAAACTCAAATCAGAAAACATTCCTTTGATTATATCCCTAATAAGGACATTGGGAGACATGGGTGATAAAAGCTCAATTCCAATTATAAAAAGATTCTTGAAAGGCAATATATTTTATCCAGCGAGGACAAAACTTTTGAGGAGAGAGGTTTACAATTCTCTCGATGGATACCCTTACGAGGAAATAAAAGATATAATTGAAAAGGGTTTGAACTCAAGGGATAAAGAGATAGCAGAAATTTCATACAGGTTAAGCAGGAGGATGCATTAATGACTGATACTACTTTGAAAAAAGAGGATTTTTTATTTAGTTTTTCAAGCTCCATTACAAATACCATCCTTTATACTCCAGAACATCCAATGACATTAAGAGCCATTGAGAAAAGTTTCAATATTTTAAAGGAAATTCTTGAAGGGAAGGATTCATTGAGAATATCAGTTTTAGAAGAAAGACTATTTATCGACGACGAGCCTATATGGAGAAAAGGGATAATTATCTCAAATATTATTGAAAAACTCAAAGTTAAAGGCTTGAACTCCATAAGTTTTCTTTTTGGGATTGAATTTAAAGAATTCCTTGATTTCATCAATGAGTTTTCTAAACCAGTAAAAAAAGGAGGCTCTGAAATTCACTCAACCCCTCACATTAAAATTGGTAAATTGTCTCTTTCTTCTGAGGAAGAAAGGATATCGGAGGCAAGCTTATCTGACCTCGAGAGGAAAATCCCAACAATTGATGATGAGATTGAAGTTCTAAAAGAGATATTTAGAGATATCGAGTCTTCCCGACATGTTCCAGCTGGAAATTTGAAGGAGATAGTTCTTAGGTTTGTGAAAGGACTGAAGGAAAGTATTTCTCCCCTTCTCCTTCTCATTCCCTTTAAAAGTCATGAAGAGTATCTCTATTCCCACTCTATAAATGTTTGCATTCTGACCCTCGCTCAGGGAGAATCCCTTGGATTGGAAGGGGAAGATTTGACAAATTTAGGTATTGCTGGTCTTCTCCATGATATAGGAAAGATAAAGGTAAGGAGGGAAATCCTCTTAAAAAGTGGGATTCTTGAAAGAGGAGAATGGGAAGAGGTAAAAAAACATCCTGAGGAGGGTGCAAAATTACTGATGAAAATCCCAGAAATACCAGAAATTGCAGTAATTTCTGCCTATGAGCATCACATAAAATTTGATGGGAGTGGCTACCCAAAAAAAAGATACAACGGCAGACCAAGTTTCATATCCCAGATGATTACAATATCAGATTTTTATGATGCTCTAAGGACTGAGAGACCTTACAGAGCTCGTCTTGAACATGACGAGGTTCTTGCTTTAATGGATATAAAATCAGGAACAGATTTCAACCCCAAGCTTCTCGCCAATTTTATAATGCTATTTTAGTTTTCAAAACCTAAAGCTTTCATTATCCCCTTTTCAATCTCTTCCATAGGATATTCCAGAAGCTCGGATTCACCTCCAACCTGTATAAAATTTTTCGTTCCGCCACCCTTTCCTTTGAACTTTTCCTCAGCCATAATAAGGAACTCCCTCAGGTCTAAGGGCATCCCTTCTGGGCAGGCAACTATTAAATTTCCTCTTTTTCCTCTGCTACCAACTATTACCACACACTCCCTCAGAGATATAATTCTTGATGCAATTTTCCTCAAATTTTTTGGATCGATACCCTCAAAAATTTTCTTTACTAAAATTCCCTCCTGAGAACTTAGGATTTCTTTTATCTCAAAATCTATGAGCCTCTCTTCGGATTTTGCTGCTTTCTTCCTTTCTGAAATAAGCTCCTCCTTCATCCTTAAAACCGAATCACAAAGCTCATTTAGTCCCACAGTAAGGGATAGAGAAAGATTTTTCAATATTTTGTGTTTTCTCTGATAATCTTTTATCCCCCTTTTCCCACAAAGGAACTCCACTCTTATGTTCCCCCTTATCCTTTCCCACCCAATTATCTTTATCAATCCAACCTCCCCTGTTCTTGAAAGATGAGTGCCTCCACAAGCAGAAAAATCAAAATCTTTAATTTCAACAATCCTTATTTCCTTTTCCTGGGGAGGAGGCTTTCTAAGAGGAAAATTTTTCCACTCCTCACCCTTTAAAATGTGGGTTAAAACCTCTCTGTCCTCATGAACAACTTTATTGGCAAAATCCTCAACCCTTTCAATATCATCCCAATCCATCTTGCCTATGCCAATCTCTATCACAGAAACTTCCTCTCCAAGGTTTGAAGAAAGGGTTTCAGCTCCAAGAACCCTAAAAAAAGACTGGGAAAGTATGTGCTGTCCTGTATGCTGCTGCATATTATCAAATCTCCTCTCCCAGTCAATCTCCCCAAACACCTCACATCCTCCAGGCTCTCCTTCAACAATATGAACAATCTCTTCCCCATCCTCAATCACATCTACAACCCTTTTCCCGTTTATAAATCCATGGTCGCAGAGTTGACCTCCTGAGGTTGGGTAAAATAATGTCTTGTCAAGAACTATCTTAAATCCGTTTTCCCACTCTTCTTTTTTTACAATCTTCCCT
>JBBIMS010000044.1:4784-9381 GCA_037444285.1 Candidatus Aminicenantota bacterium
ACAAATTCTCTTGAATAAGGTTCCTTCCAGTATAATTTTTCTGCCATCTTCAAAAACAAAGGAGCCCTTTTTAGGGCTCCTCTATAATCTATTTTTAGCCTTTCTTAGCTGTTTAAAATTTTTTCTGCTTCTTCTTTGTCGAGCTCCATCACATATTTAATTCCACTTATCTCAGCTGCTTCCTTTGTTATGGCTGCAATATCATCCCTTGTTATGTGGTCAAGGGAGAATTTCCTACTTCCTGCCATTAGCTGCTTGAGCCCCTGTTCAATTCTCTTCATGTAGGTGAAAAGACCTATAGCTCCTGCTGGAATTTCCTCGAACCTCTCTCCAAACCTTCTTTTCAGTTCAGGAGCACTAACAAATATCTCTTCCTTAGAAGTTCCGAATCGAGTGACATAAACAGGGGTCTGCCCTTCTTCCATCATCTTTACTATGTTCTTTCCAACCATGGCAGCTGCAACAGGACCCCTTGCCATACAAACCAATTTGAAGTAGGGAGCGCCAATTGCAAGGGCTTTGAAAATCTGATCTTCAAGGATTATTCCACTGGCTACCGCAACATCAGGAATGTATTTCCCTTTCTTTGCTAACTTGTCAAGATACTGGTAGAGAAGGGACCAGAGCTCTATAGGAGGAACACCCCATTCATTCATCATTCTCCAGGGGCTCATTCCAGTTCCTCCACCTGCACCATCGACAGTAAGAAGGTCGATCTGAGCTTCCGATGCATATTTTACTGCTCTTGCAAGATCCTGGGGCCTATAAGCCCCGGTCTTCAAGAAAACATATTTTGCTCCAACTCTTCTAAGCTCCTCAACTCTCTTGCAGAAAGACTCTTCGTCAACCATTCCAACTCTTGAGTGCCTCTCGAATTCGTGAAATACCTTCCTTTCAAAAGCTTTTATGACTTCAGGGTCATGGGGATCTGGAAGAACAACATAACCTCTGTCCTTTAACATCTGTGCCATTTTAAGATCTTTTATCTTGACCTCTCCACCAATATCCTTGGCTCCCTGTCCCCACTTAAGCTCAACTGCCTCAACCCCAAGTTTCTCAATAACATACTCATGAACACCAAGTCTTGTATCCTCAACATTTGCCTGAACAACAATTGCTCCATATCCATCCTGCTGCCATTCTCTGTAAAGCCTTATCCTTCTTTCCATTTCTGGAGAGCGTTTCACTCTTCCGTTTACTATTTCAGATTGTGGATCCATTCCGCAGACATTCTCTCCAACTGTGCATATTATTCCTGTAATTGCAGCTCCTCCAGCTATTCCATCCCAGTTATTCTTTGCAATTGCTGTGGAGCCAAGACCACCGAGGACAATGGGCATTCTAACCTTTATTCCCTTGTCTCTTCCTATCCTTCTTTCCAGATTGACATTCGGGAATATTGCCTTGTCTGAATCAGCTTCGATCCCATAGGCACCAACAGCTGAACCCATAATGGAAAAATGGGATAAATCAACTGGGTAATCTTTTTCTCCTGCAGAGGTGATTATACCGAAAGGCTGGGGATAAATTGCCTCTGCACCACGATAGGCTGATTTTCCTATCTCGCACATCCCTATACAGCCATCAACACATGTCACACACATTCCACTAATAGGAACAACAGAGCCTTCGGTTCTGTTCTTTGTTAATGTAGCTGCCGTAGCGTTTATTTTTGTAAAACTCATTTTATAAAACCTCCTTTCGTTTTTATATTAGAATTTTTTAATTTTTTATTTTTCATTTTCGAGGATTATCTGCAGATTTTGAACCTGCAGGTATTGGAACGCATGTTCCACATTCTCCCTTAAGACCCATCCAGCATGTAAAATTATCGTATACCTCAACACAGGTTGGCTGGAGAGAATTTTCGCAACGGGCACAGATAACAGATTCCGGTTTCCCTCCTTCGCATCTCAGTGTGCATGCTGGACATATGTAAATGCATCCTCCACATCTCCTGCAATCTTCTGAAGTTATGTCAAAGGGGGTTGTTATCTTAATTTTATTACCCCTATTCACGAATCCAATTGCAGAAGCCATCATTTGCTCTTCACACATCCTGACGCAGAGTCCACAGTAAATACATGTCTCCCATTTTGGCTTAAATCTGACTTTATCAACTCCCATCTTTGCTGCCATATCCTGAAGAACCTTTGATGTAGGGCACTGGGCAATCATAAGCTCCAGCATCATCTTTCTTGCCTTTAATACCCTTGGAGTGGAAGTCTTTACAGAGAGACCATCCTCAACAGGGTAGGTGCAAGAAGTAACAAGTTTTGTATTATTTCCTGATACAATCTCAACAAGGCAGAGTCTGCAACCACCCCAGGGGGTTAAACCCTCGTAATAACAGAGGGTTGGTATTTCAAGCCCAAGGAATTTCGCTGTTTCCAGGATTGTCCAGTGCTCAGGAGCATCAAACTCAATACCATCAATTCTTATCTTAGCCATTTTTTGCCTCCTTATCAGTCCTTTCACCTGAAAATTTAATTACTGCCCTTACCTTCTCAGGGCATACATCCATACAAATTCCACATTTTATACATTTAGATTCATCTATAATATGGACCTTCTTTAGTTCACCTGTTATGGCTCCTGAAGGGCAAGATTTTAAACAAAGAAGGCAACCAACACATTTTTCAGGAAGAATATAGTAGTGGATAAGTTCCTTGCATACAAGAGCAGGGCATCTCTTCTCTTTAATATGAGCCTCATACTCATGACGGTAATATCTAAGGGTAGAAAGAACAGGGTTGGAAGCTGTCTGTCCAAGTCCGCAAAGGGATGCATCCTTTACAATTTGTCCAAGTTCTTCAAGAAGAGCTAAATGTTCCTCTGTTCCCCTACCTTCTGCAATGTCAGTTAGAATTTCATACATTCTCTGAGTTCCTTCCCTGCAGGAAACACACTTACCGCATGATTCGTCCTGAAGAAAGTTCATGAAGTATCTTGCAACATCCACCATACATGTGTTCTCATCCATGACAATCATTCCACCTGAACCCATAATTGCTCCTGCAGAAGTAAGGGATTCATAATCAATTGGCAAATGGAAAAGTTCTGAAGGGATGCAACCTCCTGAGGGACCACCGATCTGAACAGCTTTTATTTTCTTACCATTTTGACCCCCCCCTCCAACTTTGTAAACAAGGTCATTTATGGTCATTCCCATGGGAACTTCGACCAGACCAGTGTTTTTAACCTTTCCTACAAGAGAAAATATCTTTGTCCCTTTTGAGTTTTGAGTTCCGATGCTTGAATACCAGTCAGCTCCCTTCTCAATTATTCTTGTCACATTCCCCCATGTCTCCACATTGTTAATATTTGTGGGTTTTCCAAAAAGCCCTTTTTGAGCAGGGTAAGGTGGACGCTGTCTCGGTATTCCTCTTTTCCCTTCAATGGAAGCAATAAGAGCAGTTTCTTCTCCACAAACAAAAGCTCCAGCACCCCTTGCTATTTTAATATCAAAACTGAAAGATGAGCCAAGGATATTTTTACCAAGAAGTCCAAGTTTTCTTGCATCCTCAATTGCTTTTGTAACATTCTGCACTGCCAATGGATACTCATCCCTAACATAGATCCATCCTTCAGTTGCTCCTATAGCATAACCACCGATTATCATCCCTTCAAGAACAAGATGAGGATTCCCTTCAAGAAGGCTTCTATCCATGTATGCACCGGGGTCTCCTTCATCAGCATTGCAGATAATATACTTAACATCGCTTTTCTGCTTTCTCACAATCTCCCATTTTCTACCAGTTGGGAATCCCGCTCCTCCTCTACCTCTGAGTCCTGATCTTTTAATTTCTTCCACAATTGAATCTGGCTCCATTGAAAGAGCCTTTGAAAGAGAAGAATAACCTCCAAGGGCAATGTAATCCTCAATGCTTGTTGGATCTACAAGGGGATTATCACTGAGAAGGATCCTGTTCTGATCTTTGTAGAATGGAATTTCCCACAATCGAGAATACTTCGAGCCATTGTCCTGGTATGTTAACTCATAAAGAATTTCCCCTTTGAGCAATGAGGAGATGATTTTTTCTACATGTTCAGTCTTAAGATTCTTATAAAAAATCTCATCAGGAAATATTATGACATTGGGCTCTGCGCTACAAAATCCGTGACATCCTGTTTCTTTTAGCTCAATTTTATCCTCGTATCCTTTAACAGCAGATTTAAAAGCCTCAACAATTTTGAGGGAGCCACTGGCTCTTCCACATGTTCCGGAGGAAATCGAGATTAGCTTTTTCCCTTTTTCCTTTTTTTGAAGGATTTTTTCCCTTAGATTCTCAAGTTCTTTTGGAGACTTTAGCTTTGGCATCTTTTTCCTCCTTTCCTAATTTCTCAATTAACTTCCTTGCCTTCTGGGAGTTCATCTCCCCATGATATTCACCATCAACAACAACAATTGGTCCTATTGCACAACATCCCAGACAATTGACTGTCTCAAGGGTGAATTTACCATCAGGAGTTGTCTGCCCTGGAGAAATTCCAAGATCAGTAGATAGGGTGTTGACAATATTTGCTCCTCCCCTAACATGGCAAGCTGTTCCAAGGCAAACTGTAACCTCATGCTCCCCTCTTGGGGTCAGGGCAA
>JBBIMS010000045.1:0-667 GCA_037444285.1 Candidatus Aminicenantota bacterium
AGCTTAAAGGTAATATATCAATAATCGGAAGGGAGGAGGAAGGAAAAGAGGAAGAGAGGGTAGGCTCTGAAGAAACTCCTCAAGGGGAGGTGAAGGATGAAAAATACTGGAGAAATTTGAAAAGGGAGATTGAGGAAAGAATCTCTCAGGCAGAGAAAAAGGTGGAAAATCTGAAGGAAGAAATTAATGCTCTTTACAGGGATTTCTACTCAATAGATGATCCCGCAAGAAGGGAGCAGATTCAGGTAAAAATTGTAGAGGGAACAAGAAAGATGGAGGAGGCTGAAAAGGAGCTGGAGAAGGCAAGAAAGGATCTTGAGGAATTTCTGGAGAGGGCAAGAAAAGAGGGTGCTCTGCCGGGCTGGCTCAGGTAAAAAGCTTTATAGGACATCTGTTTACCCGAGAGGACATTTAAAATTTTAAAAACTCTTTTCAGAGGCATTCCTTTTTGGCATACTTTTTGCTTGTAGGAAATATGAGGTAAAAGAATGCTTGACAGGAAACAGAGCATTTGCAAAAATTACACTGTGAAGAGAATAATTATAATTTTTTTACTCTTCCTTTTTTCCTCTCCATTTATAATTTCTTCGGATAAGAAAATTGATGCTGAGAAAAACCTAAAATTTGGAATTGTGGCAGCCCAGAAGGGGCTATGGAAAGAGGCAAT
>JBBIMS010000045.1:713-9274 GCA_037444285.1 Candidatus Aminicenantota bacterium
AGCCTATAACAATCTTGCCGTCGCCTACGAGAGAGAGGGGATGTTCAGCGAAGCCCTCAATCTTTACCAGATTGCCCTTCAATATTCCAATGAGAACATTTATGTAAAAAAGAATTACCAGTCCTGTCTTTCACTCATTGAAAGAAAGGAGAAAAAGTGAGGAAAAGAAAATCTAAAAATATAAAAAATGTTCTCTTTTTGGGCTTAATATTTTCTGCACTTCTTTTAATTTCCTGCACAGAGCCCATTAAGGTGAAGATAGAGATTCCTGTAGAATCTGCCATTAAAGTATCTGATTTTAAAGAGATCATTGTAACCAACTTTTTTGTTTCAGAAACTCCCAAGGAATTCCCTGCAGGAAAGGAGATTGCAAACTTTATCGTGAATGACCTGAGAAGTTCCCATTCAATTAATGTCGGTTTTAAAGAGATAAAATTTGAAAATGGTGATAAAACATTCGAAGATTCAGAATTCTGGAAGGATCTTTGTGGAGAAGGGAAAAACCTTATTATAACCGGAACAGCAAGTATTAATGAGGAGAAAAGGAATGTGATAATGGAAAGCTCACCCTACACAGAATATCCTGGAAGAAGAATAGTTCCGATGAAATTCTTTGTTTTCAATATAAAAATCCTCCTTATAGATTCTTCAACAGGTTCTGTAATATCTTCCAAATCCTTTAAAGAGGAAAAGGGTTACGAAAATCCTGACACTTCCATCGAAAGAGGTTTTATGGACATAATGCAGAGAGTTGCAAATAAATATTTTAAGGATCTTTTCCAGAAAAAGACGGAAGAGGAAAGATATATAATTTATTGAAAGGGGGAAGAAATGAAAAAAACTTTATTTACAATCTTTTTGATTTTCCTCTTTTCCAATTTTATCTTTTCCCAGTTTCCCTATCATGGTAAGAACAAAATTATAACAAAAAGATTTGATTGGAAATCCTATCAAACTGAGCATTTTGAAATATACTTTTACGGAGCAGAAAGGGAAAGGCTTGAGCTGGTCGCAGGAATTGCTGAGGATTCCTATAAAAAACTTCAAGCTCTTCTCTTGCACGATATAAAAGAGAAAACCCCTCTCATTGTCTACGACAATCAGAGGGATTTTCAGCAGACAAATCTTTATCCAGGAATACTTCCTGAAGGAGTTCTCGCCTTTGCGGAGCCAATACTTCACAGAATAGTCCTCCCTACAAATATTCCTGATGAGGAGCTATACAATTTAATAACTCACGAGCTCACCCACATCTTTGAATATTCAATTTTATATGGGGATATTAAAGGTGGAACTTACAATATCAAAGAGCCGCCCCTCTGGATAATGGAAGGTCTTGCAGAATATTCTACAGGAGAGTGGTCTCCAATAAGCTTAATGATAGTGAGGGATGCCACTTTGAACGACACCATTCCAGAGCTGGACGAAAGTGGAGAGTTTCGATCCTCCTATTCAAGGGCTCCCTATGATTTCGGTCATGCTATTTTTGATTTTGTAGATGCAAAATATGGAAAGAGCGGAATAAGGCAGATTTTATGGGAAGCAAAGAAAGCCTCAATTTTTGCCAAAAACATCCCCTTTAAAGAAACATTTAAAATGGGCAAAAAAGAGTTCAATTATGAGTTCAAAAAGTTCATGAGGGAAAGATTTAAAGAATTTTTAACAAAGGAAAACCCAGAGGACTACTCTGTAAAGATTGGTCCAGAGCTTCCCTTTGCCTATGATATCTCCCATGAGCTCTCTCCTTCAGGAGAAATTGTTGCAATCCTTACAGCCAACATGAAGGATGAAGATATAGATATCCTGTTGCTTTCAGTAAAAGATGGAAGCATAATAAAAAATTTAACACCTGGTTACACATCCCGGTATGAATTTATCTCAGCAAACTTTGACCCTTCCTACGGAAAGGATATTTCATGGGACTCAAAGGGTGAAAATCTCGCATTTTTTGCCAACAAAGGTCACAAAACTTATCTCTTTACAATTTCTGCCATTGATGGAAAGGAGACCTTCAAGGTTGAGATCCCTTATGTTCAACCATCCTCTCCTGTTTTCTCTCCTGATGGAAAGGAGATCCTTTTCACTGCATACCATGAGGGGAAATGGGACATATTCTCTGTGGAACTTGAGAGCAAAAAATTTAAAAGACTTACAAACGATAAACTCAGAGAGAAATCCCTTGCCCTCTCTTCTGATGGAAAATGGATAGCTTTTTCAGTGGTAGTAAATGGTAAGGATAAAATATTCATTGCAGAAACCGAAGACCTTTCCTCGAGAAGACAGATAACATTTACAGATGGAAATGACATAACACCCTTTTTCTCAAAGGATGGAAATACTCTTTACTTCTGTTCTGATGAAAAGGGAGCTTTCAATATATACGCAATAGATCTAAAGGAAAATAAGTTGAAGAGATATACAGATGTTAGAACAGGGAACTTCTTTCCAAATCCTTTACCTGACTCTCCCGACACTCTCTTCTTCTCCTCCTTCCACAAGGGTTATTTCAACCTTTACAGAAAGCAGTTTAAAGAACCTCTTGAGGTGAGGGAAAATTTGCCAAAGGAGGGGGTTTCGAAGGAAGGGGTTGAAGAATCTAAAGTAGAAGGGGTTGTTTCCTCCAAATGGCGATTGGCTGTTGATGAGAAAAAAATTAAGCAGCATAAAGGAATTGGAAAACTTTTTCTCATGACAAGACCCCCACTTTCAGTGGGAGTTTTCACAGATGGAACAATTTATGGTGGAACATCCCTTGCTCTAACTGATATTTTTGAGGACCATGTATTTTATCTCGATGCTCTATCTATAAGTGATTTGAGGTCTATTTTCCTCGGATACATAAATCAGAAAAATCGCTTCCAGTTTTTGATCAGGGGTTTTGACTATGCAATATTCTATTATCCCGACTACTACTATTTCTACCCTGAACTTTACTATTATGCAACATGGCAGGATGCATTAAGGGTTGTAGAAATACTTGGACTTGACACCTTCGGAATTTATCCCATAAACAGATTCTATCGCATTGAGACAAGTCTTGGATATTATTATTACAGGGACAAGTTCAGATACCTTGACCCATATTTTGAAAATTTCTTTCCCTTCTCTTTAAATGGAAGTCTCCTCAGTGTTTCTGCCTCCATTGTGGGAGAGACAACAAGATTTAAATATTTTGGTCCTATTGCAGGCTCAACATTCAAGTTTACAATTTCTCAAGCTATTCCCCTTGGCTCAAACTTCCTATCCAATACATCCTTAGAGGCGGATCTGAGAAAATACATTAAAATTGGCTCTGAAACACTATTTGCCTTCAGACTTGATGCTTTCTCCAGCACAGGGAAAAACCCTTATCTCTATTATTTCGGTGGGGACAACCAGGTTCGTTCTGTATATTACGGAACTCTTATAGGGAATCAGGGATTCTTCTTTAACGCAGAGTTCAGATTTCCTATCTTTAAGAATCTTCCCTCTATTATAAATCTTGGTCCATTAAGGGGAACATTTTTCTTTGATATTGCAAGCTGGAAGCTAAAGGGATATCCCTACAAATTTATTTCCACAGAGGATGGCATTCAGCTAATAGATGGAATTGCCAGCTATGGTTGGGGGCTTCAGATATTCCTTTTCGGCTACCCAATACACATAGATTTTGTAAAGCCAACCGATTTCAAATATACTGGCTCTACCCGAACAAGAATCTGGATCGGGTTTGATTTTTGAGGACTTGAAATTTAAAAATTTTAGGTTTAGTATATTTCTTTTCTAATATAGAAAGCATTTAAAGATTTCCACAGTTGTGAAAATTTCTGTGGAAATCTCGAGGGGTTCAATGGGTTTTTGGGAAAAGGTTGTTGACCTTTTAAAAAATGAGATTGAAGAGGATTCCTTTGATACATGGCTTTCACCAATTAGATTTATTGGGAAGGACGAGAATTCAATATATCTTAAAGTTCCTAATAGATTCTTTAAAGAAGCCCTCGAAAATAAATTTGGAGAAAAAATAAGGACAGCGCTGAAGAAAGTCTCTGGAGAAAATTTAAAAGTGAGATTTCTCTATGAGGAAGAGGATTATTCAGAGACACCAACAGTATCTCCTGACAGCTATAGAAACACCAATCTCAACTCAAGATACACCTTCAGTTCTTTCGTTGTTGGCTCCTGCAATCAATTTGCCCATGCAGCATCAATTGCTGTTGCCAACTCTCCTGGTAAGGCTTACAATCCCCTTTTCATTTATGGAGGAAGTGGATTGGGAAAGACACACCTGATGAATGCAATTGGTAATTACATATATTCAAAATCTTCCAATGTTCAGGTTCTATATGTAACAACTGAAAACTTTATGAATGATTTTATCCACCATTTAAGATATGGAAAAATAATTGAGTTCAGAAAGAAATACAGAGAGGTAGATGTTTTACTAATAGATGATATTCAATTTCTAACTGGAAAGGAGAGGACAAAGGAGGAATTTTTCCACACCTTCAACTATCTTTACGAAGCCCAAAAACAAATTGTTATAACATCCGACTGCCATCCCAAATATATTCCAAACCTTGAAGAAAGACTTCATTCAAGATTTGAATGGGGTCTTATAGCTGATCTGAAACCACCTGATCTTGAGACAAAACTTGCAATTTTAAATAAAAAATGCGAAGAAAATAACATAGTCTTACCCCATAATATAGCTCTATTTATTGCTTCTAAGGTAAAATCAGACATAAGACAATTGGAGGGTGCTCTTACAAGATTAAAAGCCTATGCTTCAATGAAAAATGCAAGTATTGATCTCTCTTTAGCAAAGGAAGCTTTAAGGAATATACTTGACTTTGTGGATAAAGAGGTCACACCTGAAATGATAATGAAATTTGTTGCAGAAAAATTTAATATTAAAATAGTTGAACTTAGGTCAAAAAACAACTCTCCAAAGGTTGCTTTTCCAAGGCAGGTAGCAATGTATCTTTTAAAAGAACTAACAAATTTATCCCTTCCAGAAATTGGAAAGGAATTTGGAAACAAACATCATACGACAGTCCTTTATTCTATCCAGAAAATTGGAGAGCTGAGGAAAAAAGATGAAGAATTTGACAAATTAATTTCAAGTTATATAAGTTTTTTTAGATATGGATAAAAATTTCCACAGAAAATTCCAATATTTTTTAATTTTGTTATTGCTTATTGTTATTGAATTTTTGAACATTTTCAACAGAATAAGGTTAGTTAATTTATTTTTAGTTAGATTAGTATATAATAAAAAGATATAGAATGAGAGGTGGAAAATGAAATTTACTGTAAAGAAAGATTTAATAGTTAAAGAACTTTCCCTTCTTCAAGGTATTGTGGAAAAAAGGAATACAATGCCGATCCTTTCATCAATCTTATTTGATTACTCAGGTCAATTATTAAATATGTACGCCACTGATCTTGAGGTAAGTATAAGGGTAAGTCTACCTGTAAGTGGAATTTCTTATGGAAAAATTGCTCTTCCCGGGAAAAAGGTCTTTGATATAATAAAATCATTTAAAGATGGTGTGGATATAGAAATTTCACTGGAAGAAGAGGGGAAAACACTTATAAAAGGAGATTCCACTCAATTTATTCTTTTTGGTTCACCTTCAGAAGATTTTCCAGAGATACCAATTCCTGAATCTGAAGAATTTTTCACAATACCTCAAAACATACTGAATGTTTTAATAGAAAGGGTAGATTATATTTTAGCTCAGGAGACAAGGTTTAGTTTTGGAGGAGCTCTCTTTAGAATATCTCCTTCATTTATAGAAATGGTTGCAACAGATGGGAACAGACTATCCTACTCAAAGGAGGCTGCAGACATTCCAATAAAAGAAGAGTTTGAAGTTATTCTTCCAAAAAAGCTCTTATCTGAACTAAGTAAGATAGAAGGAGATTTCTTTAGATTCACTCACGATGTCAACAATTTATACTTTGAGTGTGGCGGAACTCTTCTTGTTTCAAGAAAATTAGATGTAAAATTTCCGCCATGGCGTGGTGCTATTCGAACAGAGAATAAAAATATAGCGATTATAAACAGAGAAGAGCTGAGAGACTCAATAAAAAGAGTTTCTATTCTGGCGGCTGAGAAGGGAAGAGCCATAAAATTTACTTTTAAAGATAATATACTCCAGTTGAGAGCTTTCAATCCAGAGATAGGTGAAGCCTTCGATCAAATAGGAATTGAGTTTAAAGGAGAACCAATAGAAATAATTTTCAACTCATCCTACCTTCTTGAATTTCTAAATTCATTGGAGTGCGAAAAAGTAAGATTTGAAATGATGGATTTTGAAAAACCAGTTTTAATAAAACCTGAGAATATTGATTTAAACTATCTCTATGTTGTTGCGCCAATTAAGATTTAAGTATTAAAACAACTCAACGATTTTTAAACTTTCAGCCCTTAAAAATTATTTCTCTTCCTGTCCCTGCTCCTCTTTAAGAGCTTTCTTCATTAAACTAACAAATGCTTTGGTGAGCTTGTCAATTCTCTCCTTGTCTCTCGAAGAAAGGAAAAGGAGCCCAAGACCATGGCTGAAGGTCATTGGAAGAGCAAGATAGGTTGGGTTCACCTTGAATCTTCCTCTAAAGGTATCTTCAATATCTTTCAACCACTTAATGTGCCTCTCATTGAATTCCTTCAAAATCTCCCTCATCCATGTAGTCCTTGAGTAAGAGTAAACCATAAAGTATAGCTGGGTGAAAAAGGGATTCTTATTGAAAAATTTAACAAAATGCTCAACGATCTTCTCGTAAAGAGCACTTTCTGACTTTACATCCTTTGCATTCTGTAGAAAATCTTTGAAGAACATATCAAGGGTTGTTAAAAGTATTTCTCTTAGGATGACTTTCTTGGAAGGAAAGTGATAGTAGACAGTCGCTCTTCCAAGACCAGCTTCTCTTGCAATATCCTGCATTGTAGCTCCATCAATTCCTTCTGAGCAGAAGACCTTAAGGGCTGCACTAAAAATAATTTCTTCCTTATCAATTCTGATTCTTTCCCTTGATCTTCTCATGTTTCACCTCTCTAATAAAATATAAATTCATTTAGATATATTTGTCAAGTCAAGTATGACTAAAATCACATACAATCATTTTTTAATTATGATTGGATTAATAATACCTTCAATTATTCTTCGGGGATTATTTTTGAAATAAAAAAGATGGGAGGGGCATTTACAATCTGAGGAGCCAAATTTTTTCATTATAATCGATCCCCTTCTCCGTAGAGAATTACTAAGCTGACACTCATTAGTTCTTCCTCCCAGGATTATCCATATCATTTCAATTTCACCCTTTCCAAGGAGATAGTCGATATGCCATTTTTGTTTTTTGGATTTTTTAATATGCCTTATCACCCTTTGAAAACCGTATCTTCTTCCGCTCCCAACATAGACATAGTATCCTCTCTTAAATTCTTTATATCCTTTTTTTCCAATTTTTAAAATTGAACTGTTCTTGAGGTAGATTAATAGAAGATATATCAACAGATCAATTTTTTATTTTTTCAGAAGTTTTTTAATTTTCTCTACACTCTCTTCAGAAAAGTATGAGCAACCACATTTTACCTCATCCTTTATTGCTTTTTGGACTTCTGTCTTTGGGACACCAAGAACCTCAGCAATTTTAGAAGCAGTCAAAAGATTCTTTTTCTCAGATTTCTTAGGCATTTCAACCTCCTCATATTTAATTATACTCAGAAAAAATTTCATCTCAAACAATAAAGCTCTTTTGAGTTGAACTTTGCATTACAATGAAATATCATTTCCTCTATGTGGAGAATAGGAGTTGATACTGGTGGAACCTTTACTGATTTCGTAATCTCAGATGGGAAAGCCCTTTTTTCAAAGAAGATTCCCTCAACGCCCTTAAATCCAGGAGAGGCAGTTTTTGAGGGAATGAAAGATTATCTACAATTTTCTCCAACAATCATCCATGGAACAACTGTTGCAACAAATGCTTTTCTTGAAAACAAAACTGCAAAGACTGCTCTTATAGTTACAGAGGGATTCGAGCATATCCTTCATATTGGCAGACAGAATAGATTGAATCTTTTTTCATTAAAACCTGAGAAGCAAAATCCTTTGATTCCATTATCCCTTTCCTTTGGGGTCTCTGAAAGGACGCTGTTTGATGGAAAAATTGAAAAGCCCGTCAAAAGAGATGAGTTAAGGGATATAGGGGAAAGGCTCAAAAGGGAGAGTGTCTCATGTGTAGCAATTCTTTTCCTCCATTCCTATGCAAATCCTGCAAATGAAAAAATCGCTGCAAAGATTCTAAAGGAAATGGGCTTTCATGTGACCTCTTCCCATTCAATACTTCCTGAATATCGAGAGTATGAAAGAGGGGTTGTCACTGCTTTGAATGCTTCCCTTATTCCTATTATGGGAAATTATATTGAAAAATTAAGGAAGAGGCTTCCCAATTCCAAAATTTTCATAATGCAATCCCAGGGAGGATTTATCTCTCCTGAAATTGCCATTAGCAAACCTGTTTTCACTCTTCTTTCAGGACCCGCAGGCGGAGCAATTGCATCTTCATACATAGGAAAT